>JBHHVO010000319.1:0-3993 GCA_046754365.1 Phycisphaerae bacterium
CCTCGGGCCGGGCGCGAAGCGTTACTACATGTCATCGAAGGGCCGCGACGGGCGCGACCTGGGACCGGGCCGGTTGTCGGTGTTCGCGGCGACCGGCGGTTCGAGCATGATGCCTGATGTGCCACTCTGTGGCACTTCGGCGAACGGACCGGTGGATGCGGCGAGCGGCGATCCGTTGGCGGCGGCGCTCGGGGGCGCGGGCGGACCGGCGGCCGTATCGTCGCCCTTCGGATCGGCCACCGCATCGTCTCCGGGATCGGCGGCGCCGGGCGCGGTCGGGCCGGGCGACGGCACGGTGGTGCCCGAGCCCCACGGCGGTCCGTTCGACCCGGGCGGCGGGATCGTACCGGTGAGCCTGAAACAGCTCGAGCTCGCGGTAGAGACGGACTACGAGTTTTTCATCCTGTTTGGTGATGTGGACGCAGCGGCGACGTACGTCGTGGAGATGTACGCGCAGGTGAGCGACATCTACATGCGCGACGTGGACACGCGCGTCGAGGTCGTGTTCGTGCGCATCTGGGATGATCCGGACGATCTCTTCAACGATCCGAGTCCGCTGTCGGGGTTCCGGTCGTATTGGAACGAAAACATGGGATCGGTGCAGCGGGACGCCGCGCAGTTGTTCTCCGGCCGGCGGGACTATCCGTTCGGCGGGCAGGCGTTCCTGAGCGCGTTGTGCACACCATCGGCGTATTCGGTCGTCGGGTATGCGATCGGGTTCTTCCCGGATCCAGCGGCATCGAGCCCGTATCACTACGACATCTTCGTGACGGCGCATGAACTCGGGCACAACGCCGGCACATCGCACACGCACGACGGCGGCAATACGATCGACACGTGCAACGACCCGACGACGCAGCCGCAGCGCGGGTCGATCATGAGCTACTGCCAGCAGACGTGGAGCGGCGGGAACGCGAATCAGGACAACTACTTCCACAGGCTGATCCAGCCGGCCATGGATCAACACATCGGCGCGTCGGCGTGCGTCGTGAATGACTGCAACATGAACAGCGTCCCGGACGCGGCCGACATCAATATCGGGAACAGCGCCGACGATAACGGCAACGGCATACCGGATGAGTGCGAGGACTGCAACGAGAACGGCGTGCTGGACGACGCGGACATCGCACAGGGCACGAGCCTGGACCTCAACTTCAACGGTGTGCCGGACGAATGCGAACCGGACTGCAACAACAACGGCGTGCCGGATGACAGGGACATCACGATCGGCACGAGTGTGGACCTTTACGGCAACGACATCCCGGACGAATGCGAGGCGGACTGCAACGGGAACGGTGTTTCCGACTACACGGAGCTTCAGGCGAACATGCCGCTGGACATCGGCCGCGACGTCATCCTGGACGCATGCCAGGACTGTGACGACGACGGCGTGACGGATCTCAACGCGCTGGCCGGTGGCCACGGCGTGTGGGTCGCGAGCGGGCTCAAGGCGTCACTCGTGCGGCTCTTCCACGCGACCACGGGCGTACAGATGCGCGAATCGACCGGGGGGTCCGGCTCGCGCGTCCAAGAGGGTCAGGACGTTATCGTGACGTCGAACGGCCATGTGTTCGTGACGAGCGGCGCCGACGATCGCGTGCTCGAGTTCGACGCCGCGGGGATGTACCAGGGCGACTTCGTGTCGCCCGGCGCCGGCGGGTTGACGTTTCCGACGGGTCTGGTGCTGGCGCCGGACGGGAAGCTGCTCGTGTGCAGCCGCGGGACCGACAGCGTGCTGGCGTACAGCGGCGCGGACGGGACGTTCCTCGGTCCGTTCGTTGCTTCGGGGGCGGGTGGGTTGACGCAGCCGTTCGGGCTGACGTTCGGCCCGAACGGGAATCTCTTCGTGACAAGCGGCACGAACGAGGTGATCGAATACGACGGGCAGGACGGTTCGTTCGTGGGGGTGTTCGTGTCTTCGGCGGATAACGGCGGGCTGAAGGACCCGAAGGGACTCGCGTTCAAGCCGGACGGCAACCTGTTGGTGGCGAGCTTTGGGACGAACGAGACGCTGGAATACGACGGAACGAGCGGTGCGTCGCTCGGGAAATGGGCGCTCGCGGGGACGCCGGACGTGCTCACGCAGATCAGCCCGTGGGGGATCCGGATCGGTCCGAACGGCAACGTCTACATCGTGCGGACGGGCGAGGACTTCGGGAGCGGTGACGGCGGCGAGCACCACGACGGCAGCGACAACGATTCCATGCGCTGGTCGGACCTGCACCTGACCAACGCGCAGATCTATGAGTTCGACGTGCACAACGGGAACTTCGTGCGGGCGTACGTGAGCGGCAACGATCATGACCTGCAGTTCCCGACCGGGTTCGCGTTCGTGCCGCGATGGGAGGATGACTGCAACGTCAACCTCGTGCCGGACGGGTGTGACATCACGTCGGGCGCGAGCGAAGACCTGGACGGCAGCGGCGTCCCGGACGAATGCGAGGTCGACTGCAACGGCAACGGCGTGTTCGACCGGTTCGACATCATCCCACTCGGGACCGGGCTCGACTGCAACTTCAACGGTGTGCCGGATGAGTGCGACGTGGCTGACGGTACGAGCGACGATTGCAACGACGACGGTCGTCCAGACGAATGCGGCGCGGATTGCAACGGCAACGGCGTGCTGGACTTGTGCGACATCGCGGACGGCACGAGCGAGGACTGCAACGGCGACGGCGTACCGAACGAATGCGATCCCGATTGCAACGGCAACGGCGAGCCGGACGGATGCGACATCGCCGGCGGCGGGAGCAGCGACTGTGACGACAACGGTGTGCCGGACGAATGCGAGCCGGACTGCAACAACAACGGCGTCGCGGATGCGTGCGACATCGCGGGCGGCGGCAGCAGCGACTGTGACGGGAACGGCGTGCCGGACGAGTGCGACCCGGACTGCAACGGCAACGGCGCCGCGGATGCGTGCGACATCGCGGACGGATCGTCCCAGGACGAGAACCACAACGGGATCCCGGACGAGTGCGAGTGTTCCACGACGCAGCTCATCAAGCTGACGGCATCGGACGCCGCGGGCGGAGACAACTTCGGGTCCGCGGTCGCGGTCTCCGGTGACGCGGCGGTCGTGTCGTCGCCGCTCGACGGGTTCGCCGCGGGCGCGGCGTACGTGTACCGGATCGACGGCGGGAGCGCGACCCAGGAGGCGAAGCTCACGGCCCCGAGCCCGGTGCCGGGTGACGTGTTCGGGACCTCCGTCGGGATTCGTGGCGACGTGATCGTCGCGGGCGCGCCGGGCGACTTCGTGGCCGGACCTCAATCGGGGTCGGCGTTCGTATACCGGCTCATCGACGGATGGTCGGTCGAAACGCAGCTCACCGCGTCGGACGCGGCAACGGGTGACTTCTTCGGGAACGGGGTCGCGATCGGGGACGGGCTGATCGTGGTGGGGGCGCCCGGCGACAACGGACTTCGCGGGTCGGCGTACGTGTTCCGGTTCGACGTGCGCGTCGGATGGGTTCAGGAGGCGAAGCTCACGGCGTCGGATCCGACTCCGGAGGCGTTCTTCGGGTTCGTGGTCGCGGTGCGTGGAGACGTGATCGTGGTGGGCGCGCCGGGCGACGCGGATGCCGGGTTCCAATCCGGCGCGGCGTACGTGTACCGGTTCAACGGGAGCGACTGGGTGCAGGAGATGAAACTGCGGGCACCGGACGCGACGGCGGAGGACATCTTCGGTGTGTCGGTGTCCGTCGCCGGGGACATGGCGTTGGTCGGCGCGGCGCTCGCCGGCAATGGGTCGATCACGTCCGGTGCGGCGTACGTGTACCGCTTCGACGGGACGGCGTGGAACGTGGAGGCCAAGCTCCTCGCGCCGGACGCCGGGGATTTCGACCTGTTCGGTTGGTCGGCATCGCTCGGCGACGACCTGGCGCTGGTCGGCGCGCGGCTCAACGATGACGGTGCGATGGACGCGGGCGCGGCGTACATGTTCGTGTTTGACGGGTCGAACTGGATCCCGCGGGCGAAGGTCACGCCGTCGGA
>JBHHVO010000320.1:0-3965 GCA_046754365.1 Phycisphaerae bacterium
CCCGCGCACCCGGCGCAGCGCACCGACCGCCACCGACCGCCGCCGGCCGCGCACCCGGCGCAGCGCACGGACCGCCACCGGCCGCGCACCCGGCGCAGCGCACGGACCGCCACCGGCCGCGCGCCCGGCGCAGCGCACCGACCGCCACCGGCCGCGCACCCGGCGCAGCGCACCGACCGCCGCCGGCCACGAGCCCGGCGCAGCGTACCCACCGCCGCCGGCGCATCGCGCCGCCACGGATACTCTACCCGGCACACGCGCCGGCGGCGATTACAAACACCGCGTCGATCTGGAATTCGGGACTCGGGCGTGGTTATCCGCCTGCAGACGCGGCCCCGGCGGGCGATTCGGCCGGTTCGGCGCCGGTGCCGGCGACGACGATGCGGTGCGTGCCGGCCGATTTCGCCTGGTAGAGCGCCTGGTCGGCGCTCCGGAGGAGCGCCTCGGCGTTGGTGACGCCGGCGGTCTTGAGGCTCGCGATGCCGATGCTCATGCTCACCGCTGCGGTGGGAAACCGCTCCTGGACCGCGTCGGCGAACGCGTCGACGATGCGGCCGGCGAGCACGAGCGCTCGGGCGGTGTCGGTTCGCGGGAGCATGGCGACGAACTCGTCGCCGCCGAACCTTGCGGCGACGTCGGCGCCGCGGAGTTCGCGGCTGATCGTTTTGGCGACGAGGATGAGGACCTCGTCGCCGCCCTGATGTCCGAACACGTCGTTGACGCGTTTGAAATCGTCGAGGTCCAACATGATGCAGGCGAGGTCGGTGCCGTAGCGCTGGCCCTCGCTGACGCCGCGGGTGAAGACTTCGTTGAAGTATCTGCGGTTGTAGAGGCCGGTGAGCGGCTCACGCGATGCGATTTCGCGGAGTTGCTTGGTGCGTTGGGCGACGCGGACCTCGAGATCGGTGTTGAGCTTGACGATCCGGTCGTGCGTCTGCTGGTGCTGGTCGGCCATGCGGTTGAACGCGGTGGCGAGGCGGCCGATCTCATCGTTGCGTCGGACGTGGCTCCGTACGTGGAGCTTGCCGCGTGAAAACTCGTTCATCGCGTCGGAGAGCTCCTCGATCGGCGCGAGCACGCGTCGGACGAGGTAGAAGCCGAGCGGAATCGCGAGCACGACGAGGACGACCCCGACGCCGGTGACGAGGTCCATCGCGTAGATCATCGAGCGCTCCCAGCGCCCGACGGCGATGCCGGTGCGAACATAGCCCAGTAGCTCGACATCGGGGCGCGTCCGGCCTCCGCCGGGGTTTCGCCGCACCGGGTAGGCGACGTCGAGGAACGCCCCGGTTTGGGATGTGGCTGGATACAGGATCGGACGCGCCGATGCGCTCGGGCGACCGTGGGCGCCCGCACGGACCCGCTTGAGCATGCCGCGCCGGGCGTACTCGGCCGCGGCGAGTTCGCTCCCGGTGGTATCGGTGACGAGTACGTACTGGATCGGCGCGCCGTCGGCGGCGTCGCGGAGTCGGCGGCGGAGGGTTTCCACGTCGCGTGTGGCGAGGGGTTCGGCCACGGCTTCGGCGAGCATGGATGCGAGGTGGACGACCTGCTCCTTGTGCATGGCGTGGACGACCTCGACGCTGGAGCGTAGGAGGTAGGCGGACACGGCGGCGGTGACGAACAAGACGACGGCGACGACGAGCACGGTGGATTTGCACTGCAGGCTGAGCGCGGCCGCGACGATGTCGGGCCATCGCGAGTCAGATGTGCGTTGCATTTTTGGCTTGCTGCTGACCATCTGCGTTCCCGACGAACGTGTCCCCCGCGCACGGCGGACGTGTCGCCGCGCCCGTCGGCGGGTCGTGCGCTGGCGCGCTCCGGTCGGCGCGCGCATGCCCACCGCCCGATGCGCAGCCTACTAGGGAGCGTATCGGATGGTTCCGAGAACACCTGAAACATCGACTACCGGACGTAGGCGTGGTGTTTCCGGGGGTTGGGCGGGTGTCGGTGCGCGGGTGTGGTCGCGCGAGGATCGCGGTGGCACGGGCCGGGGGGGGACGGTGAACGCGTGGCCCGGGTCTCGCGGGACATGGGGGGGCTTCCGTACCGCACAGGGACCGGCTGGAAGCCGGTCCCACCGAGGGACGGCTGGAAGCAGGGTCCGACGGATACAGGCAGATGGACCGGCTGGAAGTTGGTCCGCGCGATGCGCTGGGGCGACACGCCGGGAATTGGGCGATGGACACTGGGAATTGGCCGATAAAACCGTTGTTGTGCGTGGTTTCCGTGGGCTCCGCCGACGAGCGCGAGGGTCGGACCGGGTGGGTTGGATGCGCGAAGGATCGATGGCGTGGCGAGCGCGAGTGCGTCGTCAAGAGGTTCGGGGGGTTATCGGCCGAGGTCGTTTCGGCGGTTGCGGCCGATTCTGCTCGGTACGGTGGTACTCGCGACGTGTTTCGAGGGGTTTGCGGTCTCTTCGTCGCGGTTGTGGGTAGCGCCGGACTCGTCGGAGCACATCACGCTGGCGGCGGAGATTCTCGAACACGGCAATATCTCACACGAACTCTCCCAGCGGCGGCCGCCGGGGTATCCCTTGTTTCTTGCCGCGATGTTCGCCGTGTTCAAGACGAACAGCGCGGCGGCGATCCACGTGGTGCAGCACGGGATGGTTGTCGGGTGTGCGGTGCTGAGCGTGCTCATGGCCTGGACGCTCTGGCCGCACAGGGGGTTTGCGGCGATGGTCGGGCTCGTGAGCGGTGCGAGCCTGCATCTTTCCGGGTACGCGAACGCGGTACTCACGGAAGTGCCGTACGCGCTGCTGCTGACACTTTCGATGCTGCTTGTGCTGCGGCACTGGACGACGCACGGGCTGGGGTCCCTGGCGGCGGGTTCCCTAGCGATCGGGCTTGCGATACTCATGAAGCCCACGGGGCAAGCGATCCCGGGGCTCGTGTTGATGGTGTCTCTCGCGGGGTGGTGGAAGACGCGTCGCCTGGTGGATGATGCGTCCGGCGGTTCGTCGCGCGAGACGGAAGCCCCGCGGCGGGGGCATCCCGGCGTGGTTGCACGGGTGGTGTGTTCCCTCGGGCCGGCCGCGGCGGTGCTGGTTCCGGTTGCGTTGCACCAATACGACACGTTCGGGTACTTCCAAGTAACCGCGATGGGGCACGTCGCACCGTTCTATCGCGCGGTTCATGTGGAACACCTGGGTGTGGCCGACAGCGAGGCGCTGACGCGCGTTGAGCAGTGGGTCACGGACGCCCGCCGGGCGGGGGCGATCCCCTGGGAAGCGGGGGACCAGAGCGTCCATACGGTGCTGAAGGCTTGTACCGCGACGCGTGGATTCACGGTTTCTGAGTGTTATCGCATCATGGGTCGTGCGGGCTGGGACATTCTCCGTGGACACCCGGGACGGATCTTGCGTGGGAGCGCGGTGACGGCGTACCGGATGTTCGTGATGCCGGACAGGGCTTACCGAATCGTACCCGGGGGCGCGCCGGGGGAAGCAGGTCGGTTCGCACGGCAGGCGGTTATGCTCTCGCCGGATACGTACACGCCGCACGTTGTGGATCGTGTCGGTTCGGCGCGGATGAATCGGTATATGCGGGTTTCGGGTCGCGCGGGTGGTGCATCCGATTTGTGGACCGGATTCGCGCGGTGGTATCACGCAACGATGGAACGTGGTCGGCCGATGCTCGGCGTGGCCGACTCGCCGTACGAGGCGTTCGCGCTGATGTCGGTGCTGGGATTCGGCGCGGGCATGGTGTTCGGGCGGCACCGCGCCGGGTGGATGATCCTGGCGGCGGTGGTGGCGTACCATGTGGGGGTTTCGTCGTTGATCGGTAGTCTGGAGCCTCGATTCGTGATACCGCTCCATCCCGTATTGCACGTTGCGCAGGGGTTTTTCCTGGTCGGTGTCGCGCGGTGGGCCCGGCGGGTCGTTGGGATGATCGGGGTGCGGTGGCCGGGCAAGGCGGGCGCCGGCGTGGGG
The DNA here is from genome assembly GCA_046754365.1 of Phycisphaerae bacterium. Taxonomy (GTDB): domain Bacteria; phylum Planctomycetota; class Phycisphaerae; order UBA1845; family UBA1845; genus JBHHVO01. The sequence goes on from JBHHVO010000320.1 coordinate 3,935, forward strand.
GCGGGGCGGGAGTCGTGGGTGGTGAGTTGTG
>JBHHVO010000321.1:0-3944 GCA_046754365.1 Phycisphaerae bacterium
GTCGTCAGCCCGGCCAGGCGGTCGTGTCGCGGCAAGGGAACCTGATCGTCGAGTCGAGCAAGACGGTGCCGTACAAGCGGCTGCGCGAGCTGCTTGTGGAGGCGTGCCGTAGCCAGGGCAAGCCGTACGGGCTCGTGTTCGATGACATCTCGGGCGGGTTCACGACGACGAGCCGTCGCGGTCCGCAGTCGTTCAAGGTGTTGCCGGTGATCGTGTATAAGGTGTTTGCGGACGGTCGGCCGGACGAGCTGCTGCGTGGCGTGGACATCGTGGGGACGCCGCTGTCGTGCTTCGAAAGAATCGTTTGGACGGCCGACGACGCAGACGTGTTCAACGGGACGTGCGGCGCGGAATCGGGTTGGGTGCCGGTGTCGGCGGTGTCGCCGAGCATTCTCGTGTCGACGATCGAGATCGAGAAGCGGCAGCGCGCGCAGAGCAGGCCGCCGATTCTGGATCCGCCGCTCGCGCAGCCGCAGCAGAAACAACCAACTGAGCGCGAGGCGGCCGGTTCGCGTCAACGGTAACGCGCGAGCGCGCGGATTCCGACGCCCGGGCGGTACGGGCGGCTCGGACAAGCGGACGACTTGGCAGCGTGATGGAGGCGTCCAGACGCGCGACGCGGCCGGTCTGGCCGAGTCGCGCTGGCCGCGGGGATTTCGACATGCATTTGCGTAGCACAACGAACAACGTGCCGAGCGGCGCCACTGCAGGGGAATCGCAAGGACAACGGGCCGCGATGTCCGGGTCTGCCCGACGGCATCGTATGGGGTGCGGCCTAGCAGCCGGCGCCGGGCATGCGCGTCTTGCGCTGTTGATCGTCGCGATGCTGACCTGCCCCGCCGCGGCGGGGGGTTCGCTGCCGGACAACGATGTGCTCATGAAGGCGCTGGTGGATGAACTGGAGCGTTCGAAGACGCTGTCGCTGGATGACCTGCCACGCCCGTATTTCATCCAGTACACGGTGGTGGATCAGGTTTCGTTCACGATCGGCGGTGCGTACGGTGGGCTGGTGCACACGGGGCGGAGCCGGACGCGGAGCCTTACGAGCCGCGTGCGGGTGGGGTCGTATGCGCTGGACAACACGAACTTCGGCGGTCGCTTCGGGGGCGGGGGTCGGTTCGGGCGTCTTCCGATCGACGACGATTACGCGGCGTTGCGGCACGGCATCTGGCAGGTGACGGATACGGACTACAAGCAAGCGGTTGAGATGCTGACGCGGAAGGAGGCGTTTCTGAAGGAGAAGACGGTTGAGGATCGGCCGGATGACTTCTCGGATGCGCCGCCGCTTCAGCTCGTGGAGCCGTCGGCGGAAATCGCGTTCGACAACGATGTTTGGAAGGAGAACGTGCGGCGTCTGTCGGCGCGGTTCGGCGACCACCCGGAGATCCAGGATTCGAGTGTGAACTTTTCGGCGGGCGCGGTGAACCGGTACATCGTGAACACGGAGGGTACGCGTCTGCGCAAGGCCGATACGGGTGTGTTTGTTCAGATGTACGCGGAGGTTCAGGCCGATGACGGCATGAGGCTCTATGACAGCCTTTCGTACGTCGGCGAGCAGATCACGGAACTCCCGCCGGTCGCGGACATGCTGAGCGACATCGACGACATGTGCCGCAAGCTCGTCGCGCTCGCGAAAGCCCCGATACCGGAAGAATACACCGGTCCCGTGCTGTTCGAGCCGGTGGCGGCGGGGAAGGTGTTTGCGGCGTTGCTCGGTGACGCGGTGTGCGCGCGCCCGACGCCGTTGGGCGGGGGGCGCCGATGGTCCGGGTCCGAGAGCTTCGAGAAGAAGATCGGTCGGCGGATTCTGCCGCGGTCGTTTCAGATCGTGGATGACCCCGGACCGCGGACACTCGACGGACACGTTCTCGCGGGGGCGTACCGGTACGACGACGAGGCCGTCAAGGCCCGCCGCGTGAACATCGTCGAGGACGGTGTGCTCAAGCACCTCGTGGCCGGTCGCGCGCCGACGAAGAAGGTGGTGCACACGACAGGGCACGCGCGGAGCGGTGGGTTCGGTGACGCCGAGGCGGCGGTTGGTTGCCTGTATATCTCCGACGACAACGCCGTGTCGGCCGATGCCCTGAAGCAGGCGCTGATCGACGCGGCCCGCGACGAGGATCTCGAGTTTGCGTTGCGCGTGGCGTCGATTCAGACCGGCGGATTCGGGTCGCTTGGCGCACCGATCTACGCGTATAAGGTGTATGTGCGCGACGGCCACGAGGAACTCATCCGCGGGATGGATTTCCTGCCGGTGGAGGTGCGATCGCTCAAGCGCATGATCGCCGCGGGATCGGAGCGGGAGGTCTACAATGCGCTGGGTCGCGTGGGCTCGTCGTACATCGCGCCGGCGGTGGTGTTCGAAGAGCTGGAGCTCACGAAGATCGAACAAGAGTGGGACAAGCGGCCGATTCTCAAGTCGCCGGCGACGCGCGGCGTGGAGGACGAGTGATCCGGGCGCGATGCGGGTGCGGGCGGACGTCGTGTGCGGTCGAGTTTGAATCGGTGGGTTTTGTTCGGTGGTTGCCCATGTCTTTGGAGGTTGGGGGCGCGAAACCATTGTGGTGCCCGTTGGGTCCCTCACGGGTAAAGCGATCGGGCACACCCAGCGTCCCCCACGGCTGAAGCCATGGGTCACCCGGCGTCCCCGACCGGTGAAGCCATGGGTCACCCAGCGTCCCCGACCGGTGAAGCGATGGGGCACCCGGCCGCGTCGGGGTTCGACGTGGGCGGTGTCCGCGCGGCGGATGATGACTTGATGCGTGTTGATGACGTACTGCGTGGTGGTGACGTGATGCGTGGTGATGACCTTGAGCGGCGGTATGCGCGCATGCAGGACATCCTGCGGGAATTGAGGCGCGTGGCCGTCGCGTTCAGTGCGGGTGTGGACTCCACGCTCGTGCTCAAGGTGGCGGTGGACACGCTCGGGCCCGAGAACGTCGTTGCGGTGACGGGCCGGAGCGACAGCCTGGCGCGGTCGGAGTTCGCCGAAGCGTGCGCGCTCGCGGAGAGCGTCGGGGCCGAGCATGTCGTGCTCGATACCGATGAGTTCGACAACCCCGACTACGTCACGAACCCGCCTGACCGGTGCTACCATTGCAAGACGGCGCTTTATGACCGGCTTGCCGGGTTGGTGGCCGAGCGCGGGCTCTGCGCGGCGGTGAACGGTATCAACGCGGACGACCTGGGCGACCATCGCCCCGGCATCGAGGCGGCCCGCGAGCATGGTGTCCGCGCACCGGCGGCCGAGGCGGGATTGACGAAGCGGGACGTGCGGGCGCTGGCGGATCGACTCGGGCTGGCGAACCGCGCGAAACCGGCGAGTCCGTGTCTGTCGAGCAGGATTCCGTACGGCGAGGCCGTTACGGTCGAGAAGCTGCGGATGATCGAGGCGGCGGAGGGGTTCCTGCACGATCTCGGATTCGCCGTTTGCCGTGTCCGGCACCATGGTGACCTGGCCCGGATCGAGGTCCCGCGTGAGATGATTGCGCAGCTCGCCGCGCCGGGCGTCGTGGAGCGCGTGGACCGGCGGCTGCGCGACATCGGGTATCGCTATGTCGCGTTGGACCTGCGCGGGTTTGCGAGCGGACGGATGAACGAGGTCATCACGGTCGGGGTGGGCGGGTCGGCGACATGACGCCGCCGCCGTGCAGTGTCGTCCGGAAGGCCCGACAGCCGGGCGCGTCACGTGCACGGGGCCCGCGACCGTCACGCCCCTTGGCGCCGGGACCGCGACCGTGACGCCCCTTGGCGCCGGGACCGCGATAATCGGCGCGACAACCAACGGCCGCGCCGCGCGCCACAACGACAAGCGCACCCGCGTGTATACGGGCATGAAGGGTATGCTCAGATGAATGAGCGCGATGCCGCAGCGCGTATGGAGAGGTGTCCGAGCGGCTGAAGGAGCTGGTTTCGAAAACCAGTGTGCGGGTTACACCGTACCG
>JBHHVO010000322.1:0-3941 GCA_046754365.1 Phycisphaerae bacterium
CGCGTGGATGGGGTTTCCGCAGGGGTTGGCCGCGCGGTTGGTTCAGCACACGAACGGGCTGGTGATCATCTCCGGCGTGACCGGCTCGGGGAAGTCGACGACGCTCGCGGCGATGGTCAACTTGCTCAACGAGCAGGGCGGCTGTCGCATTATCACGGTCGAGGAACCGATCGAATACGTGCACCCGCGCAAGAGCTCGAGCGTCGTGACGCAACGCGAGGTGGGTCGCGACGTGGACTCGTTCTACGACGGGCTCAAATACGGGCTTCGCCAGGACCCGGATGTGATCCTCATCGGCGAGATTCGCGACCGTGACACGGCACAAATGGCGCTCACCGCGGCGGAGACGGGACATCTGATTCTCACGACGATGCACACGAAGGACGCCAAGGGCGCGGTGACGCGTCTGGTGGACCTGTTCCCGCATGATGTGCAGGACGACGTCCGGGCGCAATTGTCGATGAGTCTGCGTTCGGTCGTGTCGCAGCATCTGCTGGACAGCGCGACGGCCGGCGAGAAACGCGTGCTCGCGATGGAAATCCTGCACGTGACGCAACAAGTCCGTATCGCGATCAAACTCGGCAAGATCGAATCCATCGAATCCGCGTTGCAGACCGGCAAGCGTGACGGCCTGGTGCCGCTCGACGACGACCTCGCCCGGCTCGCATCGCTCAACCGCATTTCGTTCGAAACGGCCCGCCGGTTCGCCAAGGACCCCGACGCGCTGGCACGCAGCCACGCGGCGCCACGACGAGCGCGGTGACGACCACGTCGACTATCCGATGGCTTCCCAGGCGGCCGGCGGGATCGGCGCGTCTGCGGCTGGCGGTGCGCGTGTCGGCCGCGGCCGCGGCGCTGTCGTTGGCGATGGAGTTCGGGTTTGACGAGCCCGTATGGCCGACGCCGGTGCTCGTGGCGATCCAGCTCATCGCCGTTGTGCTGTATGCCGCGTCTCGCGTTCATGCCGTCCATACCGCGTCGGACCGGCGGCATGCGTTGCGGTTGGCCTGGCTCGACGCACTGCTGCTCAGTGCGACGGGGGCGGGCGTCCTGGCGTTTGTGGAGCTATCTGCCCAGCCCGTGCTCAAGGCGTCGGCGGTGTATGTGGCCGTGATCCAGGGACTGCTGGCCGCCGGGCTCATGGTCGAGACCGTGCGCTGGAATCTCGCCGTAGCGCAGCAGCGACTCCACCCAGCGCGGCTCATCGCGTGGACGTTTATCCTGCTCATCGCGGCCGGCGGTTGCCTGCTCTCGCTCCCGGCAGCCACCACGCACGAAGTACGGGCCGCCGCGGATTTCTCTATCCCTCGTCACATCCTCAACGGTGTATTCACATCGACGAGCGCCGTGTGTGTCACGGGGTTGACCGTGTACGACACGGGCGGTGACTTCACGCTGTTCGGACAGTTCGTGATCCTCGCGCTCATCCAGTTGGGCGGACTCGGGATCATGATCTTCGGCAGCGCGTTTGGCCTGCTGTTGGGGCGCCAGCTCTCCGTCCAGCAATCGCTCGTGTTGCAGGACGCGACGAGCTACGAAACGCTCGGCCGCATGCGTACGATGATCATGTTCATCGTCGCGTTCACGTTTGCGGCCGAGGCCGTCGGCGCCGTGCTGCTGTATCCGATGTGGTCCGGCGACCTCACCACGGGCGAGCGTCTGTTTCGAAGCGTGTTCCACGCCGTCAGTGCGTTCTGCAACGCGGGTTTCGCGTTGCAGGACACCAGCCTGATTCTGTATGGCAACGCGTGGCAGGTGTATGCATGCATCGCCCCGCTCATCATCCTCGGCGGGCTCGGGTTCCCCGTGTTGTACGATCTGTCCCGCGGATGTACGGCAGCGGTGCGCCGGTGGCGGTCGCGGCGCGGCGGTCTGTCGCCGGCCGGGCTGCACGCCTTCGCCGGCGGGCTTCGGGCATTACACAAGGCTGCCGGTGGAACGGCGGCCCCACATCCGGTCTCCGGCAAGAAGCCGGTGTCACACGCCGTCGCCCGCACGCGGCGGTTGTCACCCGCACCATCCGGCCGAGCGTCAGGGTCACATGCGCCGTCCGAAGACCTGCCGGCGCCAGAGCCCGTCACCGGTGGGATGCCGGTTTCACCCCTGGCCGCCAGGCGGCATCGGTTCACGCTTCACAGCAGACTCGTGCTGGCCGGCACGGTCGTGCTCATCGTCGTGCCGGCCATCACGTTCTTCATACTCGAGTCCGTACCCGCGCTGTCGCCTGTCGCACGGGTCGTGTCGCCGGGCGAGGCGCACGCGTCACCGGCGGCGACGATGCATGACGCGTCATGGGTGGCGCGCGCGCTGGACGCGTTGTTCCTGTCGGTCACGTGTCGTACCGCCGGCTTCAATACGGTCGCGATGGACACCGCGTCGTTGTCGCCGAGCACGCATGCGCTGGCGTGTATTCTGATGTTTATCGGCGGCGCGCCGGCGTCCACGGCCGGTGGCGTGAAGGTCGTGGCCGTGGTCGTCCTGTTGCTCAGCGTGTGGGGTACGCTTCGGGGTCGCGGCCACGTCGAGGCGTTTGGTCGGACGATTCCGGATGTGCTCGTCCGGCGATCGGCCGTGTTGCTGACCGTCATGGTCATGTTGGTCGGCGCGATGACGCTGCTGCTTACGCTTACGGAACGCGCGCCGTTGCTGGAATGCGTGTTCGAGGTGGTGTCGGCGTGCGGCACGGTCGGGCTGAGCACGGGGTTGACCGCCAAGCTGAGCATGGCGGGTCGCGTTGTGGTGATGGTAGGCATGATTGCGGGCCGGCTCGGACCGCTTACGCTGCTCATCGCACTCACGGGCAGGACCGCGGCGACGCGGTACACGTATCCCGACGAGCACGTGACGATTTGTTGACACCGCAAACATGCCCGCGCAGCGTGGCGCAGGTCCGCGCTGACCCGCGTGGCATCGGTCAGACCCACGGGACACGCTCCGCCGCGCGGGCGCCAGTACCGTGTTTTTCAAATCTCTCGACTGGCGGTCGGGGTGCCGTGGCCAAGCGCAGCGAGGACACGTGAGTCGTCCGGCCACAGGGCGTGCCCGCGCCTTCGGGTTGCGCGTGCCACCGTTCGGATGCCCGCCGCCGAAGGTCGCACGGACCCGATGCGACCGGCACGTGCGGTCGGTCGCTGGCTCGCGAACGTTGACGGCGTATACTGGCCGCATTCCGGCGGTGACGTAGCCGTCGGGACGCAAGGCGATGGTGCCGCAGGCACGATTCATACGGCATAGCATGGCGCTCGACCGACTTCGTGGGGTTCGCGATTACTACGACGTGGCCGTCATCGGCGCGGGGCTGGCGGGACTGACGGCCGCCAACACGCTCGCGAAGGCGGGTCACAGCGTGGTGCTGCTCGAGCAGCACTACAACTACGGCGGTATGGCGACGTGGTTTCGTCGCACGGGCGGGCACATCTTCGACATCTCGTTGCACGGGTTTCCGATCGGCATGATCAAGAGCTGCCGGAAGTACTGGACGCGGGAGATCGCGGACTCCATCGTGCAGCTCAAGGGCATCCGGTTTGACAACCCGCAGTTTCAGCTCGAGACGACGTTCGACCGCGTGGACTTCACACGGCTGCTCGTCGAGCGGTTCCGCGTGCCGCGCGAGCGTGTCGAGGCGTTCTTCGACGCGGCGCGGGGCATGGACTTCTACGACGACCAGACGCAGACGACGCGCGGATTGTTCGAGGCGTTCTTTCCGGGGCGCTCCGACGTGGTCCGGCTGCTCATGGAACCGATTACGTACGCGAACGGCTCGACGCTCGACGATCCGGCGATCACGTACGGCATCGTGTTTTCCAACTTCATGAGCAAGGGCGTGTATATCTTTCGCGGTGGGACCGACAAGCTCATCGGCCTGATGAAACGCGAACTCATCGCGAATGGCGTGGACCTCCGCCGACAGGTTCAGGTTGAGCGGATACTCGTGGAGGGCG
>JBHHVO010000323.1:0-3895 GCA_046754365.1 Phycisphaerae bacterium
GTTCCGCGACGTGGCGTTGCAAGGAATGCCACGGGTGGGACTATCTCGGTGACGTGGGTCAATACGGGCCCGGGTCGCCGCATCACACGGGTTTCGGTGGCGTGTTGGGTTCGACGCTGACGGAGAACGAGCTGCTGCAGTTGCTGACGGAGCCGCCGAGCAACGGGGGTGGTCCTGGGGTTTTGAACGGGCATGACTACGGCGCGACGGGGTTGAGCACGCAGGACCTCGCGGACGTGATCGCGTTCGTGCTGGGCGGTGCGGGTGCGATCGACGACGGGCCGTTCGTGGATCCGGTGACGGGTGTGTTCTCGGGTGACGCGGCGCAGGGCGAGGTGAACTATACGACGACGGGGTCGTGTGTGCTGTGTCACGGCGCGGACGGGACGGCGATCAACTTCAGCGGAGATTGCTTGAACCCGGAGTACGTGGGGACGGTGGCGAGCTTGAACCCGTGGGAGATGCTGCACAAGGTGCGGTTCGGGCAGCCGGGGACGCCGATGCCGAGTTGGGCTGCGACGGGTACGACGCAGGGCGCGGCGGACATCGGGCTGTATGCGCAGGTGAACTTCCCGGTTGCATGCAACCCGAACGAGACGCAATGTGACCAGTGCACGGACGGTGACGTGTGCAACGGCGCGGAGGTGTGCGTGGCGGGCGTGTGCCAGGCGGGTGTGCCGGTGGATTGCAGCGACGGCGTGGCGTGTACGGTGGACTCGTGTGATCCGAGCGGCGGGTGCACGCATGTGCCGGATGACGCGGCGTGCGACGACGGCGACGCGTGTACGGTGGACGTGTGTGGGGTGTCGGGTTGCGAGAGCACGCCGGTGCCGGACGGCACGTCGTGTACGGCGGTGCCGCCGGCGGGTGCGTGTGAGGCGTCGACGTGTCAGGCGGGCGCGTGCGTGACGGTGCCGCTTCCGGCCGGGACGCCGTGCGCCGGGAACGGCACGGGTCCGTGCAGCGGTCCGGACACGTGCGACGGTGGGGGTTTTTGTGACGACAACGACGTACCGGACGGTCCGGATCCGGCGTGCAACGACGGGGACGCGTGCAACGGCGAGGAGTTGTGCGTGGCGGGGGTATGCGAAGTGGGGACACCGCTTGACTGTGACGACCTTGTGCCGTGTACGGTGGACACGTGCGACGCGGTGGTTGGCTGTGTGAACACGCCGGATGATTCGGCGTGTTCTGACGGGGATGTGTGCACGGGCGTGGAGGTTTGCGACGCGTTCAACGGCTGCATGCCCGGGGTTCCGCTGGATTGTGATGACGGCGATGCGTGCAACGGCGTGGAGACGTGCGACCCGGTGAACGGCTGCATGCCCGGGGTTCCGCTGGATTGTGACGACGGTAACGCGTGTACGTTGGATACGTGCGATCCGTTTGTCGGGTGCACGCACGTGCCGGTTTTGGACGGGACGGCGTGTACGGTGTCGCCGCCGCCGGGTGCGTGTTCTTCGGCGACGTGTCAGGCCGGGGTGTGCGTGGAGGGACCGCTTCCGGCGGGGACGCCGTGCGTGGGCAACGGCGCGGGTCCGTGCAGCGGCGCGGACACGTGCGACGGGTTCGGCGTGTGCGACGACAACGACTTGCCGGACGGTCCGGATCCGTCGTGTGACGATGGTGACGCGTGTACGGTGGAGACGTGCGTGTCGGGCGTGTGCACGCCGGTGGACGCGGAGCCGGGTCCGTCGTGCGCGCGGCGGATGTTCATGACGCCATACGAGTGCCCGAACGGGCGTGTTTGCGATCCCGGTGACGCGGGGGCGTGTGGTGGTGTTCCTTCGTCGTGCCAGGTCGTGCCGCCGAGCGCGAGCACGCCGGGGACGTCGATTCGGGTGCAGGCGGACGGCGGGGACTCGGTGGCGTATGATGTGTGGGTGGAGGAGACGGCGCCGGTCGCGCTCAAGTCGTGGCAGGTTTGGATGTATTGCAGCTACGCCGGGGGGATCGGGGAGGCGACGTTCGTGTCGAACGCGGTGGACGATTCGCGGAGCGACTATGTGTTTCCGTTTCCGCCGGAGCCGTTCGTGCCGCACCTGACGCCGACCGAGAACCAGGGTCAGTGTCCGACGACGGTGACGAACCTTGAGCCGCGGACGTCGAATGTGGCGCTGAGCGACTTCCCGGTGGTGACCGGCGCGCGGTATCTCTCGACGTGGGTGTTTGCGGTGTCGCTCGACGCGGACGGGGTGTTTACGCTTCGGCCGAAGTGCCTGCCGACCGACGGTTGCACGACGGACCTGACGAAGTTGTTGGATCCGTCCAACGTGCTCATGCCGATGCGTGTGGACCCGCTTGAGATCGAGGTGACGGTGGGTCAGTGTTGCGACGCGAACGGGTGCGTGGGCGACATGACGGCGGCGGCTTGCGCGGCGCTGGGGAATACGGGATTCAACCCGGACGCGAGTTGTGCGGCGGGCGATCCGTGCGGGTGCGTGGTGGATTCGGAGTGTCAGGCGGGTGGCACGTTTGACGACGGGGATCCGTGCACGGTGGACGTGTGCGACGCGGCGGATCCGGCGGCGGATCCGGCGACCGGGTGTGTGCACACGTGTGTGCCGGTTCTGTACGGTGATGTGTTCGCGGACGCCATCGTCGAGGCGGAGGACGTGTTGTGCGTGCTGGCGGCGAACGCCGGGACGCCGAACCCGGCGTGTCTGGACGCGGACATCTGGCCTTGCCCGCCGAATCAGGATGGGTTGAACGAGGCGGGGGATGTGATTGCGGTGCTCGGGGCGGCGGAGGGGAATCCGCCGTGTCCGGATACGTGCGTTTGCCCGTGATGGGCGGGGCGGGTGGTCGGGGCGGCGGACCGGAGTATGATGGTTGATGGTATGCGCGGCATGATCTTGACGCGATTCGGGACGATGCCCGGTTCGGCGGTTTGTTCCGAGCGCGGAGCGCGCGCGCGGGGTGGTTCGGCGTGCCGGTCGGTCGCGCTGCGGGGTCTGGATCGACTGCGAAGCCGCGGACGGACGGATGGTTCGGAGGAGGTGGGCCACGCGGGCACCGCTTACACCCACGGCACGCGTCGTGGCACAGGAGGTACGGCCGATGAGCGTGCTGGTGTGTATTCCGACGGCGCATGACATTCACGCGTTGACGGCGGCGGCGGCGTTTCGGATTTGCGCCGGGCACGCGGACGGCGCGGAGTTTCAGACGTTTTTGGCGCAGCCGACGGACTATGCGCGGAACCTTTGCGTGCGTCACTTTCTGGGGGGGCGGCACACGCACATGTTGTTCCTCGACAGCGACATCCTGCCGCCGGACAACGTGCTTGAGGTCATGCTCGGGGTGGATCAGCCGATCGTGTGCGGCATCTACCCGCTGCTGCTGGACGGGGCGCGGGTGTGTACGTGTCTCGCGCGGCGGACCGGCGAGCACGAATACGCATTTCTGGACGATTTCCCGGAAACGCCGTTTGAGGTGGACGCGGCCGGCCTGGGCTGCACGCTCATCGCGCGGGACGTGTTTTCGCGTGTGAAGGCGCCGTGGTTTCTGTTCGAGCACCGCCCGGACGGGCAGCTCACCGGCGAGGACTTCCACTTCTTCGAATCCGCGGCGCGCGTCGGCTACAGGCCGCTCGTGATTCCGCAGATTCAGTGCTCACATTTCAAGACGGTGGACCTCATGGACGTGATCCGCGCCGTGCATCGCGCACAACAGACGCCCGACCGGGTTGCGGCGGAAGCGCCGCCGGTCTAGCCGGCGTTCGGGCGGGCGAGGCTCGGGTTAAACGCCGGTCCCGGCGCCGCACGCGGCCCGGCGGGTGGCTTGCGCTCCCGGTTCGGCTCGGCGGGGGCGTTGTTCTTCCTTTGGCTCGGCGGGGGCGTTGCGGTCCCGTATTGGCTCGGCTGGCGCCGGGTCGTGTGCGTCATCGGCGGATACG
>JBHHVO010000324.1:0-3893 GCA_046754365.1 Phycisphaerae bacterium
GGAACCCTTCGGAACGGGGAAATGTGGGACGCGAAAATGTGGGACGCACAAATGTCGGACGCGACAATGTCGGACGCGACAATGTCAGACGTGACAATGTGGGACGTGACAATGTGGGACGCGAAAATGTCGGACGCGAAAATGTCGGACCGGCATCCTGCCGGTCACGTAGCGTCCGCCCCCCGTGGCGGACGTCGGCGGGCGAGACGCCATGGAAGTTCCACGGCCGCCACGGGGACCGGCCGCTACACGCCAAACACGTACACTACCCGTGCAGCGGAACACCCGCGTGTGCCACCGCCATGTTACCGGTGCTTGAACAACACCCGACCGCGGCACGACCATGGATGACCCGGGAACACGACCATGAGCTACATCACCAACGCCGACATTGAAGAGCGACTCGGCACCGCCGCCTACATCCAGCTCACCGACGACGACGGCGACGGCACGGCCGACATCGGCGTCGTCGACGAAGCCCGCCTCGGCGCCGACGGCGAAGTCAACAGCTACCTCGCCAGGCGCTTCGCCGTCCCGATCGACCTCACCGCCCACCCCGAGGTCGCCGACATCCTGGCCACCATCACGCTCGACCTGGCCGAATACCGCCTCCGCGTCCGAAGGCCGCCCGTGCCCGCCGAGGCCGCGGCGAAACGCGATGCCGCCATCGCGTGGCTCGCCCGCGTGGCGGCCGGCACGATCGAAGTGCCATCACTTGGCACCATCGCGCCGAACCCGGCCGCCGGCCCGACCGTCCACACCACCGGCGAACCGCGCTTGCTCACACGTGATGAACTCGCCGATCACTGAGACGCCCCACCGTGTTCCCCACGACCAACGCCAACCAGGTATGTGTTCCGAGCCCCGACCGAAGTGTTCCGAGCCCCGACCATAGGGGAGTGGCTTGCAGGACCCGCGCCACGTCGGCCGGCGTCACCGCGACACCCGATAGTGCCAAGAGATGAGCAGTAACAGTGCCATGCTCGTGACACCCACCCCGACGACCGTCAACGATGCGGCCGGACCGACCGCCACGCGAGTGCGCCGTGCAATGCCACAAAGTGGCACTCATATGAAACGCGGCGACGGCACCATCCCCGGTGACAACAGGTCGGCACCGAGGCGTGCCATGATGATGGCGGCAAACGTGCCATGGTAGTGACATCCGACAGAACCACCATCAAGGCCGCGACGCAGGCGCTTGTCGCCGGGCTCCGGGGCAACCTCGTCGCCGAGCCCCCCACCGCCGCCAGACCCTTCCGAGGGGTCCACGACGGCCCGCTCGACGCGACCGGGTTCCCCAGGCCCTACCTCGCCGTGTGGGTCGCCGACGCCGTGCCCGTCGCTACGACCGACGACGACAAGATCATGCGGGTCACGACCGGCCTCACCGTCGTCACCGACATCGTCGGTCCGGACCCCCACGATGCGATCCTCGATGCGGTCGGCGCGGTCGACGACTACCTCGACGGCATCATCGACGCCGGCGTCATCGAGGGCGCCGAGGGCTTCGACGACCGCGCTTGGACGTTGGACTACCCGCCGACCACGACCGGCCCGCGCGTCGGCGGCGCGCACGCCACGGCGACGTTCATCGTCAAGGTCCAGCGCGGGCAAAACATCGTGCCCGGCACATAGGACACACGTCATGATTTGGATCCTCGCGACGCGCGGCGCATCGACCAAGCTCAGGGCGTCGCCGTTTACCGAGACGCCGATCACCGGCGTCCACAGCATCGTCTACAAGCCCGGCGTCGAGCCTGTCCCGTTCACCGGACGCGACGGCGGCGAGGGCGCGGCCGGCACGTTCACGCGCGGCCTGCACCGCGTCGCGGGTCTTGTGTTCTCGTTCCACGGCTCCGTCGCCGAGACGCTCCTCGCGACGCCCGACGGCGTCGACCTCGTCGTCCGGTACCGCGCCAACGCCCAAATCCGCGTCCGCACGTTCGGCGACGTCATTTTCATCGGCGACGCCGTCGTCACGTTCCCGGGCCGCAACACCGGACTCGCGGGGCTCATCGGCGTACCGTTCCGCGTACAGATTCCCGACGGCGACACCCTCGCCGACCACATCACGGACGCACTGGACACCTGACCATGCCGCTGGACTTCGGACAACCCATCCCGATCGCCGAGGCCGGTCTCGCCGCGATCGACGCCGAGCTCGCCCGCGCCCTCGAACGCCAGCGCCACGCCGTGTACACCAAGACCGCGACCGGCGTCGGCAACGTCGCCAACACGTTCCAACTCGACACGAAGTTCCGGCTCGTGTTCGTGCGGTGCCATTTCGTCGGCGGCACCGGCCAGGCGACGATGACCATCTCGCTCGACTCGGCGCACGGGCCCGGGTTCGACGCGCAACTCGCCCAGGTCAAACTGCGCGGCACCGGCGCGGACGTGTTCTTCATCCCGTCGGACACCGGGCTCTCCGAGCCGTCGAGCTGGACGTTCCAGGTGGGCGATGCGGTCCGGATCGATTGGCCCAACCCCAACCCGTTCGTCATGACGTGGGGGCTCGAGGTCGGCATGGCCATCGCGTCGTAGCGACCGCCGACCGGCTGGACCCCGGCGACGCGACACGGTACGCTCCCGATATGTCGCCCGCCGGACCAACCACGCCCTACGCCGGCCGCCCCACCGGCGGCATTGTCCTGTGCGGTGGCGCGAGCCGGCGGATGGGGCGCCCGAAGGCGTGGCTCGATTGTGCCGGTGAGGCCATGCTCGTCCGCGTCGTGCGGCTGCTCGCACGGGTCGTCGACCCGGTCGTCGTGGCGGCCCGGCCCGGCCAGCGCCTGCCCGCGCTGCCAGCCCATGTCTCCGTGGTGTACGACCCGGTGCAGGGCGTCGGCCCGCTCGCCGGCGTCGCGGCCGGGCTTACGGGGCTCTGCACACAATGCGAATACGCCGTTGTTACTTCATGCGATGCGCCGCTCCTGCGGCCGGCGTTCGTCCAACGCCTCATCGCGCTGATTGACGGCGCGCCGGCGGTCGTTGTCCGTGTTGGTGGCCGCGTGCAGCCGGTGCCGGGCGTGTATGCCGTCGCGCTGCGTGGGTTGGCGAGTTCCATGCTTGACGAGCCGGCGCGGAGTCTCACTCGGTTTGCGTTGCGCGCCGGCGCGCGCGTCGTGCCGTCGGACGTGCTCACGTCGGTCGATCCGGGGCTCGAGTCGCTCGCTGACGTCGACGACCCCGACGCATACGCGTCGGTGATCGAGCGCGTCGTCGAGAACCCGTGACCGTGACTGCGGTGGGGTTTTCCCGCCCGGCAACGGGCGGCTAGCGTGGTGTCGCGCGTGTGGATTCCATGTCGGTGTCCCGCGCTGCGTTGGGTCCGCGACGACTTGCCGTCACTCCGGCGCGATACCGATGAGCGACGCGATGCGGTCGAAGTCGTCGAGCGAGTAATACTCGATCGTAATCCGGCCGGTACCGCGCCGCCGGCCCTCGTGGATGGTCACCTTTGTCTTGACAATGTCCTCGAACCGGCGTTCGAGATCCCGGATATGCGCGGATCGTCCGTCTTGAGCGACTCCGGTGGCGTCGGGTGCAGCGTCGGCGGTGTGTCTGTGGCGGCGCACGAGGTCTTCGATCGTGCGGACCGAGAGGTGGCCGGCCACGGCGTCCTCCGCGAGTTGCACCTGGCGCTCCGGGTCCGGGCACCCGAGGAGGCATCGGCCGTGGCCCATGCTCAGACGTCCTTCGGCGATAAGCGTGCGGATCGCGGGTGGCAGGTCGAGCAGGCGGATGTAGTTCGTGACGGTGGTTCTGTCCTCGCCGACGCGGTGGGCGACGTCTTCCGCGGTCAGGCCGAAGTCGGTGCAGTACCGGCGGTACGCCTTGGCGCGGTCGATCGCGCTCGCCTCCAGGGTCCGGTCCTGCTCCCGGGACCAGCT
>JBHHVO010000325.1:0-3853 GCA_046754365.1 Phycisphaerae bacterium
CCACATGCGGCATCTTCCGGAAGATACCGTCCGGGTCCCGCTCCGCCATGCAGCCGATCACGCCGATCACCATGCCACCATGCGCCTGCTTGGGTCGGCGGAGGGCGCCGAGCCGGGCGAACACCTTCTGCTCCGCGTGGTCACGTACGCTGCACGTGTTGATGAGCACGACGTCGGCCGTTGTCATGTCGGTCGTGGGTTCGAAGCCGAGCGCGCGGAGCCGCCCGGCGACGAGCTCGCTGTCGAGCGCGTTCATCTGACAGCCCATGGTCTCCAGGTAGAGCGTCTTGCGGCCCATCGGGGGTCCTTCGTTCTCGGGGTCCGCGTGTATCCTGCGTATGGCCCCGGCGCTCGTGCCCGCACCGGCTGCCGATGCGATCGGCACGCCCCCCGTTCGGTCGATCCTGCACGTGCCCCGTGTGTTGGCCGGACCGTTTCCACGTACGGCCCGTGGTGTATGGTACACGCGACCGCCGTGCCGGACCATGCGGCCGGCTTCGGGCGCACGGCGCGGGCCGGTTGACCGCCGACACGGCGAGACGCCGCGATGCACGCATGCGATGGGGGCGCCTATGGTTATAGGACGCGTGCGCTGTCGGCGGTGCCCCACATGCGCGTCGCGCCTTGCAATCACGTGCCGTCCGGCGGTAGAATAGTGAGGTCTGTGAGCAGCCTCAACGGGAAAGAAGGGGAACCCATGGTATTACGACGCTCCGCGGTTTGGGTCTATGGTGTGGTCATGTCGCTCGTCGCCGCGGCGCACGGCGCGGTGCCCGGCTTTGTCGAGGACTTCAACGACGGCACGACCGGCACGTTCTTCAGCCAGGCCGACCTGACGCCGATCCCATCCGGCGGCGTCGGCGGAACCGGAGACGGCTTCCTGCAGATCTCGCGGGACGTTCCTGACTTCCTCGGTGCCGCCACGAGCAGCCCCAACTTCACCGGCGACCTCCTCGCCGACGGCGTGACGGGGTTTTCATTCTGGCTCAACGATGTTGGCGCGAGCCAGGATTTCGAAATCCACGTCGGGGTCGGCCAGGCCCAGTCGAACTTCTGGCTCTCGATCGACGGCTTCACACCGCCGGAAAACGGCTGGGCCGAGTTCAGCGTCGACATCACGGACCCGTCGGGGTGGGTGCAGACCCAAGGCGCCGGTACGTTTGAGGACGCAATCGCCGCGTCGAACCGCTTGCTGTTTCGCCACGACCTGCCCCCGCTCATTTTCTTTCCCGACGCCATTGCCGGGGACCTGGGCCTGGACCGCGTCACCGTACTCCCCGAGCCGGGCTCGCTTTCCCTACTCATCATCGGCGGCGCGATCGCACTGAGGTCGCGGCGCCGTGGTCTTCGCCGCTGACACACCACGCATTCTCACGTGACCGCCACGCGTCGCGCGATGCAACAACATGTTTCCTCGTACCTACGCCTGTGCGCGGCATGCCGTGCGCGCTCGTGGGCGCCGCCCGTTGCTGTCGTCATGCCTCGGTGGTCGGGAATCCGCCGCCATGACCGCACCGTCGGCGACCGGACAAATAGCCGGTGGCACGTTCCAGCCAACCGGGTTTGAGGTTACGGTACGGTCCTTCCGCACCGCGAGTGCGTGGCACCGCGGTATCGCCGTGGTGACCGGCGGGACGCGATTCCTCAACGCCGTCAGGATCGGGTATGATCCGGGTTCGGCATGCGAGCATAGTCCTCGTGGACGCGGCCTCGTGGCCGCGGTGTTCGGGGCGTGGGTAACGTGCGATGAACGGTAATCCGTCGGCAGGACGTTCGGCCAGGCTTCGCGAGCTCATCCGCGGTGGGCCGGTCATGCTCCCCGGGGCGTTCAACGCACTGACCGCGCGGCTCATCGAACGCGCCGGGTTCGACGGCGTTTATCTCTCCGGCGCGGTGCTGGCCAACTCGGTCGGCGGCGTCCCGGACGTCGGGCTCATGACCTTGACCGAGGCCCGTGACCACGCCGACCACATCGCGCGGGCGACACCCCTCCCGATCGTCATGGACGCCGACACCGGCTACGGCGGTCCGGACAACGCCGCGCGGACCGTCCGCGCCCTCGAATCGGTCGGCGTCAGCGGCGTCCATATCGAGGATCAGGAGTTCCCGAAGCGGTGCGGGCACCTCGCCGGCAAGCGGCTCGTGTCCGTCGAGGACATGTGCGCGAAGCTTTCGGCCGCGGCGAGCGCGAAGGCGAGCGATGACTTCCTCCTGCTCGCGCGGACCGACGCGCGCGGCGTCTGCGGCTACGACGAGGCCGTCCGCCGGGCGCATGCCTACATCGACGCCGGCGCGGACGGCATCTTCCCCGAGGCGCTCGAAAACCGCGAGGAGTTCGCCCGGTTCGCCCGCGACGTCGACACGATCCTGCTCGCGAACATGACCGAGTTCGGCAAGACGCCGTATCTCACGGCTGACGCGTTCGGCGACATCGGGTACCATATCGTCATCTTCCCCGTGACGCTGCAACGCGTCGCGATGAAGGCGACGCAGGACGCGTTGCGGATCATCCGATCCCAGCGGTCGCAGAAGTCGATCGTCGACCGGATGCAGACACGCGCGGAGCTCTACGACGTGCTCGGGTACGACCCAACGCCGCCGCCGGCGCAGTGACCGCCGCCGGCGTGATCGGGTCCGTGACGGATTCGGCGGGGGACCCGCATGCTCGGCGTCGCACGTCATGTAGCGGCCGCCCCCGTGGCGGCCGAAGGCAGTCGAGAACGCCTCGGCGCGCTACGTCGGCCACGGGGGGCCGGCGCTACAGACCGGTGATCCGCCCCGCCCGGACTCTCACGGACGCCACGTGATCGGCAGTGGCGTCACACGGACCCAGGCACGCACACCCATGAACGGAGCGCAGGCGATGACAACGAAAACGGTGAAACCGGGCTTGGAGGGCGTGGTCGCAAGCGATACCGCCATCTGCTGTGTCGATCAGGGCAAGCTCCTCTACCGCGGGTACGCGATCGGCGACCTCGCGGACAACGTCGTGTTCGGCGAGGTCGCACACCTGCTCCTCTACGGCGCGCTCCCGAATCAGACCCAGCTCGATCGGTTCCGCGACATGCTGGACGGGTTTCACGGGCTGCCCGCCGACGTGGTCGACGCGATCCGGCGCATCCCGAACGACGCACCGATGATGGACGTCCTCCGCACCGGCGTCTCGATGGCCGGGCATTTCGACCCGATCCAAGGAACCGAACCGGACGACCTCCGGCGGCGCGCGGTGTGGCTCCTCGCGGTCGCGGCCGACGTCGTCGCCGCGCGGTTCCGGCTCCTCGGCGGCCATGAGCCGATCGCGCCCAGGCCCGGGCTCTCCCACGCCGCGCAGATTCTCTACATGTGCCACGGGACGGATCCGGACGACACGTCCGTCCGCGTCCTGGACTTGACGCTCACGCTCTACGCCGAGCACGAGTTCAACGCGAGCACGTTCACAAACCGCGTCATCTGCTCGACCACCTCCGACATGGTGTCGGCCGTGGTCGGGGCTATCGGCGCCCTTAAGGGACCGCTCCACGGCGGCGCCAACGAACGCGCGATGGAACTCATCGCCCGGTTCAAAACCGCCGACGAAGCCGCCGCCTGGACGAGAGACGCGCTCGCGCGGAAGGAGAAGATCATGGGCTTCGGGCACCGCGTCTACAAACACGGTGACCACCGCGCGCGCATCCTCGAACACGAGATGGAGAAGCTCGGCGCCGAGAAGGGCCGCCAAGACCTGATCGACATCTACCACGCGATCAAAAACCCGATCGTGAACAAAGCCCGGCCGATCTACCCGAATGTCGACTACCCCTGCGGCCTCACGTACTACCTCCTCGACCTCCCGCTCGACCTCTACACACCGCTC
>JBHHVO010000326.1:0-3810 GCA_046754365.1 Phycisphaerae bacterium
GGGCCAGTCGGTGCGCACCAACCACCGGTAACGACCCTCCGTGTCCGACGCGTAAAGCGTTACCGTGATGCCCGTGTCCGGCATGTCCTTGAACCGCTGCAGCAGCGCCGCCGCGTCCGCCGCGTCGAAGCCCTCGGCCGCGTCGGCCCCAGCCTCCAACAGCAGCCGCGCCGCGCGGTCCACGAGCACACCGCTCCGCGCCCGCCGCATTTCGGATACCAACGTGTGAAGAGACGGCACCTGCAGCGTCAGTCGAGGCCGAACACCTAGATCGCCGGTATCACCCGCGATCGCCTCCACCACGGACGACAAAGACAATCGCGGTGCGTCCGCGCCGCTCGATTTCGGTGATCCCTCCGGCGTCGCCGACGCCGGAACCGCATCCGCGGCCGGCGCAGCGAACACCGATGCCAACGGCCAGGCGCAGCACACCGCCAGCCCACCCACCAGCGTACACCGCCGCCGCGTACGTCGGCCGCGCGACATCGACGGATTACGCCTCAACAAACCGGCACCTCCAATCGTCGCCATCGCCATGCCCACGCACACGGAATCGGGGCGATCACGTCCACCGGCGCGGCCGAGTGGCCGGAACCGCGACACCCGCCTCAATACTCCGGTTGGGACGACCCGCCCATCATCATTCTAACCGCCTGCGCGCCCGCGACCAAGAGTTCCCTCGGTACAAACAGGTCAAACTGTCCCCAACCGTCGCCACCCGAACTCGTCATCGCGAGCGGCGCGTTGATCACCGGCATGCGCACCGGGAACTCTTCATCCTCGTCGATCAGTTTCACTCCGGTCCGCACGGTCTCGAGAATCTGATCCACCGCGGCATACCCCACCGACGCCCGACGACCCGGCATGTGCGCCGCGACCTTCTTGATCCCCGCGTCGCGGTCCAGCGGTGCATCCTTCTTCCGCGCGGTCTCGATGAGCCGCCCCATGTGCGCGGCGCCGCCACCGAACGCGACCGCGACGGTCTTCGCGTCGACCGCACCCATCCGCAGGAGCATGCCGTCGCGCCCGACGATCTTGAGGACCTCCTCCATGTCGTCCTCATCCACCGCTTCGATCTTGTCGACGTCGAGCTTGAGATGCTGAATCGGCACGCCGGATATCGTCTCCGCCTCGGTGCGGTACACGATCGCCTCGAGCTTCTCCTTCATATCGGCATCCGTCGCGAGCTTCTTGCCTGCATCGATCACGTCGCCCGCGAGCTCCAGCCACTGCGCACTGTCCGTCGTATCAATCAGCACGCCGAGCCCGAAGATGCCGCCCGGACCGGGCACCAGCGACACGACCGAACCCCGCAGCGCCGTAATCATCACCAGCCACTCCTCGATCACACCCTTGAGCCGCGTGAGCTGGTCCTGGTCGATCTCCTTCGCGTCGTCGGGGACCGCCAGGTACATGTCGAGGTATTCCATCCCCCCCTTGATCGCCGCCGGGTCAACCGTCTCGCCGAACGCGAACATGTACTTCTCACTCGGAACCCCCGTGAGCAACGACGCGGTCGTCGGCCTGAGTTTGATCTGCTTCGCGAGCGCGCTGCCCGCCTTCGTCGTCATCCCGAACCGCAGCCCCACGCCCGGCTGCCCGAGCGACAGGCCCAGCGTCATCGACGCGGTCCCGTCGAAGAACATGTCGATTTGCTTCTTACTCGCCTCCATCTGCTTCGCCTGCCAACCGCTGGCCGCGCCGCCCTGCACCATCATCGCCATGTCAAGAAACCCGCTCACCTGAGGCTTGACCATCCCGAGCATGCGATCACCGTCCACCCACACCGCCAGATCCAGACCCTCGAGTGTCTTGAGCTCCGCCGGCTTGAGCTTCTTCGCGATCGGCGGCGACGTCGCGATGTTCTTCGCAAGATCCGGCGTCATCGCGAGCACGACGTGTTCCCCGCGCACCACCGCGGAGATCGGCATCGCGCCCATCGTCACGGTCCACGTGCCCCCCTCCCCGGCTTCGCCACCCATCGCCCCGAGCAGCACCTCCGCGTCCTTCGTCGCAACGATGAGCGCGGTCTTCATCTGAAGTTCCATGACATGCGCCGCGGGCATCATCACCACGATCACCGCGCCGTCGCTGTCCAACCCCTCCGTCATCCCCATCTGGACCCCGAGGATGCCCGCCAGCGAATTCATCGGCGGCGGCACCGCCCCGTCCAGACCCAGGTGCTTGAGCGTCTGCTCAAGCTTCGAATCGAACGCCTTGACATTCGGAACGCACACGAACCCCATCGCGTTGTCGGGGATGACCGCGAGCGCGTCCTTCATCGTCCCGGAGACCTGCGCCGTGGCGGACCGCACCAAAAGCGCCTCCGTCCCCACGCATACCACTGCGCAAACCAGCCACCGGGTCCATCGCTGCATGATCATGGTTTCTACTCCTGTCATGTTCTGGGTCTTGTATGCTCGCCGCCGTCATGCAATGCATGCCGGGCGCGACCATCGGCCGCCGCGATAACCGAACATCCTTGGTTCCGCGAACAAAAGCCACCGCAGCAGCGCGCGAAAAAACCGAAACAACCGCGCACGGCACTGCGCTACAACCGGTGAAACTACACGCCGAACGCCCGGGGAACGGTGCTTTCAACAGCCGGCTAGCCCGAACGGCTCGTGCCGCACATCACCATCCGGTCGGCCGTCGCAAACGAAGGGCAGTAACACCAACGCACACCCACCATACCAGGATATCGTCCGCGAAACCATTGCGCACCACGGTTTCTTACACACCCCGACCGGCCGCGACAAACACCGAACACCACGATCCGATCGTGCCCTCCGACCCGTCGAGGATTTACACCTCCGGATCACAGCCCCAAGCGTAAGCGCGGGGTCGTCGCGCGCCCGACGACGCCACCAGTTGCTTGCACCCTACGCCGGGCTTCGCGAACCCACCCACGAACCTGACGCAGACCCAACGACCCCGCGGTGACCGCCGCGTGCTTGACAAGACGTGAATCCCGCTGTTCAACACGTGGCCGGCCGCGTACCCGACCCGTGACACGTCGCAAGGCCGCGGGCGGGTTCGTGGATGCATGGGGGCGTACCGTATGGAACCTGATGCCGTCGCACGACTGGTTGGCACCAGCGCGACCGTAACCGCCGACGCCGCGTCCGACATGAACCGCGCGCGCACCCGGCTCGTGGCACCGCACGCGCGCGCCGCCGCCCTCCGCGATATCCCCGCGCGCAACACGCCCACCACGCGCAGTGCCTTGCGCCGGACACCACCGACGTCACGTCCCGCGCGTGTCGCCATCGCCGCCGCCACGCTCTACGCCGCGGCCGCGCCGGCGCTCGCCGGTGCACGCGATACCGCGAGCTACCGCGCCGACCTGCAGGCCGCCCTCGAAGACTTCAACACCGCCCTGCAGCTTCAGGCCGAAACGCCCGACAGAGCACGCCAGTTGTTCCAGGCGTCGGCCCAGAGCTTCGCCGCGGTCGCGGCGTCCGGTGTCGTCAATGGCCGGCTAGAGTTCAATCTCGCCAACGCCTACCTCAAGGCCGACGACATCGGCCGCGCGATCCTGCACTACCGCCGCGCCCACCGCCTCATGCCGCGCGACCCGCGACTCGCCGAGAACCTCAAGGTCGCGCGGTCCCGATGCCTCACGCCGATCCGCCCGACGCAACGCAGCACGCTGATCCGCGCCGTGTTCTTCTGGCACTACGACACGTCGACACGTGAGCGCACCGCCGCCGCCTTGTTCGCGTATCTCGCGCTCTGGCTCATGCTCACGCTCAGGGGCGCATCGACCGGCGCGGGGCTCTGTGGCTGCTGGCGCTGCTGGCCCTGCCC
>JBHHVO010000327.1:0-3802 GCA_046754365.1 Phycisphaerae bacterium
TGAGTTCTATACGCCCCACTATCACATCGGGGCGCGCCGCGTGGAGCTTGTCGGTCGCGAGCCCGTCGCGCCGTTCGTCGGCGGCGCGCTGCGGAGCGGGAGCTTCCGGATCCGCGACGCGACACTCAACATCGACGGCCGGCCGATCCTCTACTGGCCGTACATCGGCGGCCCGCTCGGTGCGACCGAGACGGCGATCAAGCGAGCACGCACCGGGTTCAGCGACGAGTTCGGTTTGGAGCTGGAGACGGACTGGGACTTGCTGAGCGTGTTGGGCCTCGAGACGCCCGCCGGGTTCGACGCGACGTTGAGTCTGGACTACTTCAGTGAACGGGGTCCCGCGATCGGCGCCGACGCGCGCTACCAGCGTGACGACTACTTCGGCGTCGCGCGGACGTACGTATTGACCGACAACGATGAAGACAATCTCGGCCGGCAGCGGGAGCGCGTCGGCCGGCGCGACCTGCGGGGGCGTGTGCTGGTCCGGCACCGCCATTACCTGGAAGACGATTGGGAGCTGACGTTCGAGCTGTCGTACCTTTCCGACCGGACGTTTCTTGAGGAGTTCTTCGAGCCGGAGTTCGATCGCGACAAGGCGCAGGAGACGCTGTTGTACCTCAAGAAGCAGCGGGACGACTGGGCCGCTACGGTGCACCTTCAATGGCGGATTCTGGACTTTCTCACGCAGACGGAACGTCTTCCGGACGTCTCGTATTTCGTGATCGGCCGGCCGCTCGGCGAGCGGGTGACGCTGTTCGGGGCGCATCGGATCGGTTCGGTTCGGCTCCGCGGCGCGGATCAGACGTTCCGCGAGCTCTTGCTTAACGGGCGCAGCGTATCGTCGGGAACGACCGCCCGCGTCGACACGCGGCACGAGGCGACCATGCCGTTGGACCTGGGCCCGGTTCGGATCGTGCCGTTCGTGTCGCTTCGCGGGAGTGCCTGGAGCGACACGCCCGGCGGCGGCGGTGTGACGCGGTTCTTCGGGGTATACGGCCTGCGGGGCAGCATGTACCTCTCGCGCGTGTTCCCCGATGCGACGTCGGATCTGTTCGACATCGACGGGATTCGTCACATCGTCAAGCCCCACATAACCGCGTGGATGAGCCACACGAATCAGGACGCCGACCAACTGTTTCCGTTCGACGAGCGCGTCGAAGGCGTCGATGAGATCGACGGCGTCACGCTCGGGCTGCGGCAACGGTGGCAGACCAAGCGGGGGATCGGTGACGGACGCCGCGTGGTCGATCTCGTAACGTTCGCGGTCGAGGCCGGCGTGTTCAACGACGCGCCCGGCACGGCGGTGACCAACGGCTTCACGTCGTTCAGCCGCCCGGAAACGAGTCTCGCCAGAAACTTCGTGAACTCGTCGTTCATCTGGCGGATGAACGACCGGACCGCGATCGCGAACGAGACGAACTGGGACCTCAACGACGGTGAACTCGACATCCTCAACGTGTCGATGGTCGTGGACCGACCGCCGCGGCTGAGCTATCTCGTCGGGTATCGGTTCATCAACGAGATCGATTCGAATCTCATGGCGTTCGAGGCGAACTACCAGCTCAACGAGAAGCACACGCTCGCGGTCCGCGAGCAGTTCGACCTGGATCGCGGGCGCACACTCGACTTTACCATCGGGCTCATCCGAAGGTTGCCGCGGTGGTACGCGGCCGTGTCGTTCGCGCTCGATGAGCCGGAGGACGACTTCGGTGTCTCACTCAGCATCTGGCCCGAAGGTCTGCCCCAAGCCGCGCTCGGGCACACCCGTTTCACCGGCGTCACGAACGTGACGACGATCACGCGCAATTGACCTTGGCCGGGCGGCGCGGGCGATGGTCGGGGCGCGCGGTCGCCGCGGCGTTCACCGGTCATGCGTGGGGGGCGGGGATTGGTGCGGGCTGCGTCGACCGCCGGCGGGATGCGGGCCCACGGGCGTCGCGCCGGCACGCCGCGTGGTGCGGGTCGTTACGTCTTCTTCTTCCGCGTTCGGGGCGCCGGTTTCCCGCCGGCGGTTTTCCCGGCGCGGGTCTTCTTGGCCGCGGTCTTCTTCGCCGCCACGCCCTTCGGCGCTGCGCTCTTCGCCACCACGCCTTTCGGCGCTGCGCTCTTCGCCGCCGCGCCCTTCGGTGCTGCGCTCTTCGCCGCGGTGTCCTTGTCCGTCGTAGCCTTCGTGGTTCGGCGCCTCGTGGTCGCGCGGCGGGATGCGGTCTTCTTCGCGGCCGGTTTCCGGGCCGCGGTCTTCTTCGCCGGGGCCGCCTTGGCCGACGACCTGGCGGACGATTTGACCGTTGATTTCGCCGATGGGCCCTTGGCGGTGCTGGTCCCGGCTCGGGATGCCTTGGTCGCCGTCCGCGCCGCCGGCTTCGCCGGGGTCGGGCCGGATGGCTTCGCGGAGGTCCTCGCGGCGCGGGCCCTGGACGTGGGTTTCGCGCGCTTCGCGCCACCGGTTGGATCGCCGATCATCTGTTTCGGCGGATTCGGGTGTACGACCTTCTCGGTGATCGGGACGATCCGAAGGTCGCGGTAGTAGCCCTCCTTCCGGACGCGTAGCGATTGGGCCTCGACGTCCTCGCGTTCGATGGATTTGAACAGGGTCAGCGACAGGCCGCCCGATACGCCGACGAGCTTCCAGGCGAACGGTACGGGTTCCTTGCCGCCCGGCCCGGGCGATCGCCTGACCGGCGGCTTGGGTTGGCCGGCGACGGCGTTGTCCGCGACGGCCGCGGTCCGGCCCCCGTCCTTCGCCCCAGCGGCGTTCTTGTCTGCATCCGGCGTCGGCTTGCTCATGGTCGATCCGGTTCCGGGTCCCTCGGGTTATCAGTATACCGCGACCGCCCGACCGCGTGGTCGACCGGCGGCATCCCCGCGGGCGGCGGTCAGGCAGGGTCCCGTTGTACCGTTTGCTCCCGGATCGGGCAAGTGGACGCGGGCGCCGGCGCCGGTATAATCGCCGATCCGGCTCGCGCATCGCGCAGCAGCACCGGCCACCGCCTCGTCGCGCCTGTAGCTCAATCGGATAGAGTAACTGGCTTCGAACCAGTAGGTTGGAGGTTCGAGTCCTCCCGGGCGCAAACGTCGGGGTGTCGCTGGTGTTGCAGGGAATCGCGTCGGGTCGCAAAGTACTGCACGCCAACGGCTTGCATGTTTTGCCGGTTTTTTCGTGCGAACCGGTGCGGCCCGGTGCTGCAATCTGCTGCACCGGATTTTGCAGCGCTGTTGCGCTTGTGAAATGGTCGTCGGTCACCTGCAGATAATGTTTCGCGGCGACCGCTTCCGAATTGCCAATCCACGCGCACACCACGTGCATCGGCCACCGCTCGGCGAGTTCGGTTTCGCGCGTCGCGCGTAGGTTCTGGAACAGCTTCGGCCACGGGTCCACGCCCGCACGCGCGATGATGCGATGCAGTTGCGTCCGTAGGTTCGCGTTCGTGTCGCGGTATCGCGTAATCACGTGTTTCGTGCCCGGTTCGGCCGCCTCGAACACCGCCCGCAGGTACGGCAGCAGTTCGGGGAATATCGGCACTTGTCGCGATGCGCCGCCCGGGTGGTGCGCCGTCTTGGGACTGTGCACGGTAATGCGGCCGCGTGCCCAATCCACGTCGGCCCACGTCAGCGGCAACAGCTCGGACGGACACCGAAGCCCACCGAACCGACACAACGCGAAGATAAGCCGCCATTCGGCGTCCGGACACGCGTCCAGCACCGCGGCCGCTTGGTCATGCGTGATGAAATGGTTCCGCGACGGATTGCCGTGCACGGTTGACGGTAGGTCGATGAACGCGTTGCGCGCGACCAGCCCCTT
>JBHHVO010000328.1:0-3749 GCA_046754365.1 Phycisphaerae bacterium
GCGGCTGGGCGGGCGCCTCGCGCTCCCGATGCGGCTGGGCGGGCGCCTCGCGCTCACCCGTCTGGCACGCTCTCAAAGAACCGTTCGGCCGTCGGGGTTCCCGGACGCGTGTTGGGGGGAACCGCCACGCCGATTGTATTGCAACAACGAAGAAGGTCGCACGCAAGCGCGATGTCGGGCGCGTAGGGCAGGTGGTTCACGTGCCGCAGCTCGCGCTATCCGCCGTAGTAGCTTCGGATGATGTCGCTGGCTCGGTTGGTTTTGAGGTTGACGGCGCCGAGGGCCTGGCTGGCGGCGGTGCGGATGGTCAGGTCGCGTTCGTCG
Organism: Phycisphaerae bacterium; assembly: GCA_046754365.1. Lineage (GTDB taxonomy): Bacteria > Planctomycetota > Phycisphaerae > UBA1845 > UBA1845 > JBHHVO01. Next base: position 325 of record JBHHVO010000328.1, read on the forward strand.
CGTGCGGTGCGTACGTGGTCTGCGATCTGGGCGTCTTCGAGGAGGTTGCCGTTGTGTTTGGCCGACTCGGCGAGCGAGCCGAACGCGGCGACGCGGAGCGCGTCGGTGTTGCCCGCATCGAGCGCGACGTGTGCGATCGAGCGCTGTGACGTGTCCGTGTGCGCGAGGGCCAAGACGGACGCGGCCTTGGTCTGGAGGTCCTCGCTGGGTGATGACAGCGAGGCGATGAGGGCGGGTTCGGCGCGACCGAACGCGAACACGGTCCGGCCGTCGACGGCGATGCGGCGGAGCGTCTCGGCGGACTGCAACGCGAGTGTAAGGGCCAGGTCGTCGTCGATCGGCGTTTGCCCGGCCCGGCGGCTGACGAGATCGATGCGGTCGAACAACTCGGTGCCGCCGAGGTCTGCGTCGACGTGGTCGGCAAACGCGTCCCGCTCGACGACCTGCTCGGCGACGACGGACTGTCGCGGCTTGACGAGCACGATGATCGGCGTCTTGGCGTAGACGAACTCACCGCGGAGTTCGGCGACGGCCGTCGCGAGGTCCGGGTCGGCGATGTCCGTCGCGAGGAGCACGGCGGAGAGGGTCTTGAACTCGACGCGGGCGCGATTGATCGCGCGGTAGAAGCCGGCCTCTCCGAGCACGCTTGCGTCGGCGGTGCGGAGTTCGCCGAGGATTCGGTTGAGGTTGGCCGGGTCGGGATCGACGACGACGATCTCCCGTCGGCCGGTTCTGATGAGGGCGTCGGCGAGGACGGGTACGACGTGCTCGGCGCCGGCGAATTGCGACTGGGGCAGCGCTGCGCCGAGCGCGAGCGCGGCCCGCGTTCGGACGACCGGATCGGGGAAGTGGAGCGCCTGGACGAGGGGTTGTTTGTAGTCCTCGGTGCCGATGAGCGACGCCTGGCCCGCGGTGATGCGGAGGGCCTCGATGGCCCCGAGCGCGACCGGTGCATCCTGATCGCGGACGGCGCGTTCGAGGACGAGGTGTGCGTATCGCGGACCGGCCGCCTGCATGAAGTAGAGCGCGCGGGGGAAGCGTGCGGGCCAGGTTTCATCCGCGTCGCCGGGCTCATCCGGATCGCCGCTTTCGGTGTTGAGGCCGAGGCGCGCCTCGCGGCGCGTGACCGACGCGAGCCAGAGCGCGATCGCGTCGGTCTTGTCGTTTTCCAACAGGAGCGCCTCTTCGCAGCATCGCATGCTCATGACGGTGCCGAAGATGCGCGTGGGGACGACGGCCGCGCGGAGCGTTTGGCCGTCGCCGTCCCAGTACCACGTGTTGGCCTCGTCGAGGCGCGGGTCTGCGCGGACGGTGTCGTCCTCGTCGTAGTATCGCTCGGCAAGGGCGTAGAACCGGTCGGCCGGCGAGCCGCCGAAGCGCCGGCCTGTGATGGTGAAGATGCGCTCGACGGCCTGGGCGGCGGCGGTCTTCGTGGCGTCGGGCATGGTGTCCGAAACGATGAGCTTGTCGAGGTAGGGTATCGCCTGCGGATAGCCGATCTCGCCGAGGGCATGGATGATGTGGAGCCGGATGTCGTCGTCGTCGATCGCGAGTGCGATGACGAGCGGGTTGACGGCCCCTTTACCGATCTTGGGCAGCGCGCTGATGACCCGCGGCCAGAGCACCGACCGTGATCGGTCTTGCAGCGCCCGGAGCATCCAGGGGACGGCGTATTCCCCGGACTCGGTGAGGTGTCCGATGGCCATGTATTCCTGCTGTGGATCGCCGCCGAGTTTTCGGATGTTGTCCTGAATTCGGACCGGGTCTTGTCGGAGCCTGCGCTCGCCCTCTTCGATGAGGTCGAGCACGCGTGTGGCGCTGTCGCCGATCGTGGAATGTTTGATGAGGATGAGGAGCGTGTCGACGCTTTTCGCGTCCTTCTTGGCGAGCCGAAGCAGGGTGACCGGATCCAGCTCGGGGTGGGCGACCAGGGCGCGTGCGAACGCGTCGGCGGCGGTGAAGCGACCGAGCCGCGCATAGTGCAGGAAGTCGGCGAACAGCGATTCGACCGACGCATCGTCGGCGACCGCGACGGTCGATCCAGACGCGTCCTGCGTCGCACCCGACGCGACGCCCTGCGCGAGCCCCATGGCCAGCGCCACCACGCATCCGCAGCGCGACCACCTGCACCTGTTCGGCCGCAACATCGAGAAAGCTACACTCGCGGGCATCGGCATCTCCGGAATCAACGGGGCTCGTGGGCGAAAAACACGCGTTCCAAGGTGTCCTGGATCCGTACGATGCAGCTCGACACCGCCGGCCAAGACACGCGCCCGGGGCACATTGCGATCACGACGCACACCAGGCAGTGGGAAGTCGGTCGCGGCGGGGACGGGCCGAGACCACGCCCCACGCCCACGGCGAATCGGAGCATGTCCGCCGCCGCCGACGTACCCGCGACACCACCGCGAGAGGGCCCGAGGATGCGCCTGGCAGCACGCCACCACCCCTGCCATCAGGGCGCGGGCGCCGGCGGGGCCTATAGTATAGACTCGGGAGGTCGCCCGTCAACGCGGGCGCCCGGTCAGATGTTTTGAAGGATGGCGACCGAGCCGGCGGCCGTGATCGCGAGAAAGACCGTTTGCAGCAGCTCGTTGAAGCCCGCCAGGCCGGTCGTGTCGCATCCGGCCGCTTGAAACACCAGCGCACCGCCGGCAAGCAGCGCGGCGCGTCGCAGCATACGCCCGTATCGCATGAATACGCTCCTAACAACGATCCTACGTCGTGCACGCCGAGCAGTGCGCGTAACGGCGTCCCACCGGCGACGATAACGCCGGCGCCGACAGCATCCACCGACCCCGCGTGGAGTGTAGCGGGCGCGGGCAGGCCGTCAAACACGCCGTGCTGCTGGCCGCCGTTGTGGGTGCGGGGGTATAGTGACCACGGGTGGGATGGCCGGGTGGGTTCATGGTCGGGGTCCGTCCGGCGAGCGGATGGCGCGGAGACGCAACGCGGACGTTCACGACCATGACGCGCATTGCCGCGCGGCCGTGACTGCCCGATGCACAACGCAGGATACCACGGCGGTGTCCGAACCGGATGCCGCCGGGCGATGACGCGACGCAACGTGACGCAGGCGCGGCGGCGCGCGCCGTCGCTGTGAGCCGACCATGAACCACGCGCCGCACGACAGTGACACGATCCGGGATGACGCGATGGTGTGTGGCCCGCCCGCACCGCGACACGGCGGCGGTGCGGGCCGAAGCGGTGACGCGGCGGCGCGGGCGGACACCGCGCGCGTGTCGGCGACGCTTTGGGCGCGTGGCGTCAAGCGGGTGTTTGACGTCGTGGCGGGGGTGGTGCTGCTGATCGTGTTGTCGCCCGTGCTGCTGGTGTCGGCGCTGTTGATCAAGCTGACGAGCCGCGGGCCGGTCTTGTTCGCGCAGGACCGGGCCGGGTGCGGGGGTTTGGTGTTTCGGTTGTAC
>JBHHVO010000329.1:0-3743 GCA_046754365.1 Phycisphaerae bacterium
CATGCTCCGAAAGGGATCGCCGAGCCGTACGGGTTGACGATCGGCGGCCGGCCGTTCGGGGGCACGCCGTCGCCGTTATCCTGGGGGTTGCTGTGGCACGCGATGCAGCTCCCGCCGGTGGGCATAAAGCCTGCGTTGTGTGGATGGCAGGACGTGCAATCGGCGCCGTCGTTGTGCGGCACACCGGACCCGTCGTGCAGGTGGTACGTCGTGGCCGTATGGCAGACCTGACAGATGCCGTCGTTGGCGGCGGGGTCACCGTCGTCGAAGCTTCCGGGGCCGGTGGTGGCGGTGAACACGACGGGCTTGTCCACGCCGAGCGTCTCGTTGAAGACACTCGCGCGGACAATAGAAAGGTTGCGGTTGTTGGGGTCGTGCGCGGTGTGGCATTGGACACACGTCGGCTGCCAGGTGCCGGCAGGCGTGTGACCCGTGTGGCCCGCGTGGCACTCCTGACACAGCGCGTCGGCGGGGCCGCGGAGGAACGGTATGCCGTCGTCGTTGCTGTGCTGGTTGTGGCAGGTAGCACACTTGATGTTGCCGTTGTCCAGGTAGAGCGCCATCGGGCCATCCGGGGCAGGTCCGTCGGAGCCGTACTCCGCGTTCACCGCCGGCACGCCCCACGCATGCGACATGCCGGAATCGGTCGTTGGCACGACGGTGTCGGCGCCGGCCATGCCGCCACCCGAGTGACAGGAAACGCAGAGGTTGGTCTGTCCCTCAATGAGACCGACGTGCCCGCCGGGTACACCGTTGATGCCGTGGCACCTGCCGCAGATGACATCGTCGAGCATGTGCGGTGGGTCCCATCCGTCCATGCCACTGAGGCCGCCGTCCTTGTCCGGCCGGGATCCGCCACGGGCCACACGTCGCGCCATGGTTGGGTGTCGCTGACGCATGCGATCATACGGGCTTTCGTTATAGCCTCGGTAGTGCACGCCGGTCGCGGCGCCGCCGCCGGGTGGTGGACCGTACACTTCGACGCTCTCGTTCATGGTGTTGGCGATGAGGATGCGACCGGTCCCGTCGACGATAACGCCGACGGGTGTGCGCAGCTCGCCGGGGCCAAAGCCGTAATCCACGACCCTACCGAGCTCGCCGCCGGACGGGTCGAAGATCCGCAGCGTCCCCATAACGGCGTCTGTGACGAAGAGGTATCCGCCGCCGTTGACGGCCAGGCCCGCGGTTCGCGGCATCCAGCCTTCCGTGCTGCCGTCGGGGAGGTATTTGTTGCGGTAGCCGAACTTGAATTGGAAAAGTCCGAGCGTATCGAACACCTGGATTCGGTAGTTGTCCACGTCAGCGACGTAAACCAAGCCAAGGTTTGGGTTTACAGCGATCGCGCTGGGGTATTTGAACTGGCTCGGGTTCGGCCCGCGCGTGCCCACGATGAGGGCGAGGTTCTCAGCGGCATCGAACGCATAAAACCGGTCCGCGCCGCTGTCCACCACATAGAGGCGTCCTGCCGCGGGGTCGACGGTCATGTCGGTCGGCATGAGGAAATCGACGACGCCGTCGGCGAGGAAGTGCTGGAATACAAACGACGCGTCGTAGACGGCGACCCGCGCGTCTTCGCGCCGCGATACGAAGATCCTGCCGTCTGGATGGGCGGCGATGCCGATCGGTCCGGTGGGCTCCGTCCAGCTCCCCAGGAACGCACCGGTGGCTGCGTCGAACCGCGCGATCGTGTCGGACCGCGCGTCGGTGACAAGCACGCGCGGAGGATCCCCGGGCGTGATCGTCATGCGTACCGGCTCATCGAGCCCGGTGATCCATGTATCCAAGTGCGGGAGGGGATCCATCTGTGCAATCGGCAACAATGCGACCAACAAGACAGCGCCGGGTGCCATCGTCGTCCTCCATGGCCATGTCGATCAGATGAGAAGATTAACCAACTTTCCTGTTTCGGAGCGCGCTGACCGGCCGTCATGGAATCACTAGCCCGGACGTCGGGAAGTGATTCCGGCGCCGATCTTTTGGGTGGGGCGCGCGTGCGCACCGCGTCCGCGTGGACACATTGCGCCCCAACATCGACCTGCAATCGATGTGCCAGCGTACGCGGCGATGTTTCAGCGGGAGCCCTGCTGCGAGTTGCCCGACGGGTGCCGTGACGAGATACGCGGGCAGGTTGGGGGAGCGGTGCGGCGGCCAGCCACGTGCCCGATCGGTCGCTACGCAACGCCACAGGATCGTTGATGCCTGCGCGAAGAGCCACGTCTTCCGTGTCGAGCGGAGCCGCCGCCCCCCCATAGATGTGACGGTGCGTGTGGTTTTCGGCACATCACGCGCCCCGAGTCACGGCCGAACGCTCGCCCCGCCGTCCCGGCGCGACCGACACGCACGACGCGACCACTTCCATCGCTCCGATCACCTGGATCACGGCCGATGGCCCCCAACATGGTCGTACCCGGTACCACGGTGCGTCGGACGCGTGTCGACTCTGCCCGCCGCCGCACTGCCCGCCGCGTTCTCGTTTGTGGGAACTGGGCCGCGGATGTTCCCCGGTTTCGGGAAACGCACCGCCGTATGCTGCGTCGCTCTTCGTCCGTTAGAACGTGACGCATCGAGCCGCGAGCGGAAGCGACGGGTTCTTCCGCGACAAGAGCTGCTTTTCTCCCTCCGTTGCCTCGCGGCTACGGCGCGGATTGTCCATCGAATCACGTGGGACGGAACACAGCCGTCATCGTGGGTGCCACCACCGAGTTTCTCGGACGTGCGGTGACGCGTTCGGCGAACGCGTCCCAGGGCCAGGTGCGCGCGTCGGGCGCGAGCGGGCGCAAGGCCCGCGTGGCCGCGACGCGTTTGGGGCGGTCTGCCGCGATATCGTACACCACCTTTGGGCGCCGGTGCCGGGAGATGCCGGCGACGCGCTCGTCGGGGGATGTGACGGTATTCGCTTCAAGCCTTCGGGCCGATCCGTTCGGTAAACGGGGCACGGCCGGTTCATCGTGTTGGGGGGGAATGGCGTATGCCATGTCGGTTCGGGCATACGAGGCGGGCGGCCACGCGGTGGGGTGTGATCGCGGGCGTGGTTGGTGGCATGCCTCTGCTTGGGGTCGCGAGCTCGGGTGACACATCCCGTACGCTGTCGGACCGCCTCACACGCGGTCCCGGTGTCAGCAACCACCCGGTGCGTGTCGTGCCGTCGGACATGGTGTCGATCCCGCGGGGCTGGCCGCTCGACGCGGCCGGGCGTGTGACGTGTGCCACGTGTCACACGGCGCTACCGCTGCTCGATGGTTCTGGTGTGCCTCGTCTCCGGGGCGCGTACGACGCACGGTCCGCTGTCGCGTTTTGTGCGAACTGTCATCGTGATACCGGCCAACGAGACACACGGGCGGCACATTGGCGCGCCGTTGGTGTCGCCCATACTCGTGTGGAAGTCGGGCATACGGACAGCGGCGGAGACCTGGACGCGGCGTCGCGCCGCTGCTTGCTGTGCCACGACGGCGTATCGGCACCTGACCCCCCTACGACCGCGCATGGTAACACCGGCATGTCGACCCTCGGCGAGCGCGGGCGGAACCACCCGATTGGTGTGGTGTACGCATCCGGACACCGTGGGCGACGGGGTGCTGCACTTCGTCCAGTGGGGACGTTGCCCGCAGCGGTTCGCCTCCCCGGCGGGCGCGTGAGCTGTGTCTCCTGCCACGATGTCTTCGTGCTCGCGCCGCAGCGGCTGACGGTGCCGATCGAGGGGTCGGCACTTTGCTTTGCGTGCCATGCGATGAACTGACGTGCCG
>JBHHVO010000330.1:0-3739 GCA_046754365.1 Phycisphaerae bacterium
TCGCATCGCCACCGCGCCGCCCTACTGCTTTCGCATCGCCACCGCGCCGCCCTACCGCTTCCCTGCCGCCGCCGCGCTACCGGCCGCCGTGTACCAGGCTGCGGCCTATTGTCACCGTTCCCTACGGCCGCCCTACCGCTGTTCCGTTCCGGCCGATCCGGCAGCGGACTGTTTCCCTACGGCGTAGGCAAGACGGCGGATACGGAATGTGCCGTGCCGGTGGTGTCGTATATGGTGAACTCCGCGACCGTTTCGCCGGTCGGATTGAGTTCGTTGCCTTGCGGTCGGTAGTGGACGGCGTAGGCGTCGTGAGCCGGCGGTCGCGCTATGCGAAAACCGGGGCGTCCGGCCCGCTCGGCGTACACGGACGACGTCGTGCCGTCGGCGCGCCGGATGCGCAGGACGCCTGTGTCGGGTACGAGGCCGTCGGGCGGCGCCGGGACGCGCAACTCGATCGTCGTCTGATAGACGCTGCACGTGATGGCGTCGGACGCGACGCGTTGGTCCTGGATTTCGTAGGGGCTGTCACTCTGGAGCCACGTGCCGGCGACGCGCATGTAGTCGCGGTGGCCGCGCTGACGGTACGCAGTCGCTCGGACGTCGACGATGTCACCGTCGCGAAAGTGATCGAACGCGAAGGCGAAGCGAAACCGACCGTTCGCGTCCGGCGTGGATTCGATGCGGTCATCGCCGATCCGCGCGACGCAGTAATCGGCGACACCGAGCGGATCGATCGGCCGGCCGAGCCAATCGATGAGGACAAAGCTGAACGACACGTCTTCGCCGACGTGTACCGCCTGCCGCGGCGCCATGGACCAATGCTCACCGGGGCGGACGGGTCCGGTGCCGGACGCGAGCGACGCCGCGACACACCCCGGCGCCGCCAGGCCCCAGAGCGCGCCGGCCGCGACGAGGCAACCGGCCCCGGCGGCGCGGTGGCTACGCCGATTTGCGTTTCTTGGTCTTCTTGGCGCGCTTGCCGGTGCGCGGGCGTCGGCCGGGTGGCCTGGGGTCGCCGAGGCGTTTTCCGGTTCTGGCGTGGTAGTAGTCCTCGATCTGACGATGGTGCGTAAAATGCAGGTCATACCCGTAATCGCTGCCGCTGTAGTCGCACTGGCCGGGTTCATACTCGCTGCAGATTTCCGGTCTGGACGCGTAGATGCCGCAGAGGTTGTCTGGTCCGAGGTTTTTGCACGTCGTCTGGAACTGGATGTACCAGTCCCCGTCCTCGACAAAGAGGCTGACGCCGTGGTGCATGAGGTACCATCGGATGTCGTCGTAATCGCGACGGCTGGTGGGTTTGTCGATCGGGAGCGCGAGGTAGCGGCAACACGCCGCCGCGCAATGTTCACAAAGCACCGATCCCATGCGTAGTTCCTCGGATGCGCGGCTTGTTCGGGCCCGCGGTCGCTACACGCGGTTGCGAGTTCGATCACGTGGTATGATTATACGATGGCGTTGACGGTGGTCAACGCGGAGCGCGACATGGAAACGGTTTCGGCCGCCGGCAGGCGGTGGAAGACCGTGTGACACGCGTGTTTTCCCGGGGACGATGCGGGTGCTACACGTGAGGCCGGTGTTGTTCCCGGGCAAGATGGCGGTGGCGCACGTGAACCCGTGTTTTCCTCGGCAAGGCGCCGGTGCGACACGTTGGCGCGTGTTTTCGGGGGCGCGTCGGCGGTGCGACACAGCCGGTTTGGACTTGTTGAGGGCGGTGTCGGGTATGCGGATTATCGCTGGGACATGGCGGGCGCGGAAGCTGGCGTGGCCGCGGCAGCGCGGCGGCGGGTCCCACACGACGCGACCGATGCCCGACCGTGTGAAGGAGACGGTGTTCAACATGCTTGGTCACCGGTATGACACGCCCGGGCGGTTGCCGGGTCTTTGCGTCGCGGACGCGTTCGCCGGTGGGGGGACGATGGGGCTTGAGGCGCTGTCGCGCGGCGCGGCGCGGTGCGTTTTCCATGAGCGGGACGCGGCCGCGCTGGTGGTGCTTCGCGGCAACATCGCCGCGCTTGGCGCGGGCGCGCGTGCGGTGGTCGTCGCGTCGGATGCATGGCGGTCGGCGGCGACGGATCCGGACGGGGACGGGTTTGATCTGATCATGCTCGACCCGCCGTACCGGGATTCGGACGATACGTCACCGACGGGTCGTGTGCGGTCGCTGCTGCGCGCGATCGCGGCGTTCGAGGCGAACCGGCCGCTGGTCGTGTTGCATCATCGAGCGGCGGTACGTCCCGGCGCGTACGCCGGGGAGGGGTGGTCGATGACGGATCACCGAAGGATCGGTACGCATGGTGTGACGATGCTTACGCGATGATGACGCACACGCACAGCGCTCGCGATGCAGCGATGATGGTGGTGGAGACGCTGCGTGCCGGTGGTCACGCGGCGTTGTTCGCCGGGGGGTGTGTGCGTGATACGCTGTTGGGCTTGGCGCCGAAGGATTATGACGTGGTGACGGATGCGACGCCGGAGCAGGTGCACGACATCCTACCGAACTCGCGTCGGGTCGGCGCGAAATTCGGTGTGATGTTGGTCCGGCGTGTGGGTCATGATATCGAGGTCGCGACGTTCCGGACCGAGGGGCCGTACTCGGACGGGCGCAGGCCCGACACCGTGACGTTTGCGACGGCGCGGGAAGACGCCCGACGGCGTGACTTCACGATCAACGGTCTGTTCTTTGACCCGATCGAGGGGCGTGTGATCGATTACGTCGGCGGTCGTCGGGATCTCGACGCGGGGGTGCTGCGGACGATCGGGGACGCGGACGCCCGGTTCGGGGAAGACCACCTTCGGATGCTGCGTGCGATTCGCTTTGCGGCGCGTCTCGGGTTTGCGATCGACCCGGCGACGCTTTGCGCGATGAAACGGCACGCGGACAAGCTTCCGAGCATCAGCGCGGAGCGTGTTTGGATGGAGCTTGAGATGATCATCACCGCGCCGACCCGGACCCGCGGCTGGTCGCTCCTCGTGGAATCCGGGCTGCGCCGGTACCTGGCGTGGGCGTGGCCACCGGACGCGGACGCGGATCGCGGCGTGTCCGCGCGTTTCGATGCGTTGCCCTCCGACCGGATCGACGCGTCGCTGGCGGTTGCGGCGATGCTGCACAATCAGACGCCGGCGGCGGCGTCGGAGATCGGTCGTGCGCTGCGTTTCAGCAACGGGCTGCGGGCGCGCGTGGTGTGGCTGTTGGGTTCGGTGTCGCGGCTCACGGCGACGCCATCGGCGACGCAAGCGGATGCGCTCGAACTGGCGGACCTGAAAACGCTGATGCAACATCGGGAATGGGACAACCTGCTCGAGCTCTTGCGGGCCGACCTGCTGGCCGCGGGCGCCGACACGGGATGCTGGGATGTGCTGCGCAGTCGGGCGGCCGCGATCCCGCGACATCGGGTTGCCCCCCCACCGCTGCTGTCCGGCGACGACCTGACGGCGATGGGGCTTGCGCCGGGACCGCTGTTCGGGGCGATACTCGGCGCGGTGCGTCGCCGGCAACTCAATGAGGAGATCCATACGCGCGCGGATGCGGTTCGCATCGCGCAAGAGATGGCATGATGCCGGGGATGCGGGCGTGCGGCGGCGCCGGGTCCGGGTGGTCTGGTGCGCGTCAGTTGACGGGTACTCCCCCTGGCCGGAAGGGCGCGGCGGGAGGAAGGTCGCTCTCGGGGTGGAAGAACCGGTCGCTTGCGGTCGCGGTTCGGGTTGGGGTGACGGACCGGTCGCTTAAGGGCGCGGG
>JBHHVO010000331.1:0-3730 GCA_046754365.1 Phycisphaerae bacterium
GCCGGCGCGGCAAGGCGGTACACCGGGCGGATCGTCGCGGGTAGGCAAAGCACCGGCCGAACCGGGGCCGGCAGCCGATGGCCCGGCCGCACACGCGCGCGGAGGTCTCCGGCGCGTGGTCCCGGAACCGCCGGGCGGTTCTGCGGTCGTTGCGAACGCGCGACGCGATACGCGGTGCATCGTGTGCCGTGCCCGACCGGCTGTGTGCCAGTAACGCCGGTCGCCCCGCGCGAACCGGCTGTCGTTGATCGCGCCGCCAACGGGCCGCGACCCCCTCCCGGTGCTTGATCGTTGACGCCTCGACCCGGAACCGCACGTGGGGACCCATCGTGGCCCGACGCCGCCGCACGGTCCGCATGCGACGCCGGTGTCTGGCCGCGCGGCGAACCCGTAGTCTCGCGCTCGTGCGGTGCCTCGGTCCCCTCGTGGCGTCGCACGCAAGCCCGGCCATGAGCCGATCTCGATGGTTCTTCGCGGCCAGGTACGTTCCGCGTCCCGCCGGCGCTCTCGGTGACGGCGCGCGCGCTGCGGAGCGCCAGGACGAGGTCCACCTCGCCGACCGGCTTGCCAAGCCGCTTCGCGATTTCGCCCGGCGCAACGCCGCTGTCGGCCAGCCGGTATACGTCGGCATGACGCGCGGCCGGCGACGAGGGCGCGGTCGCATCGCGATACGGTGCGTCCGGGGGGGCTGTGTCGGGCTGCCGCGTGGCGGGCGCCTCCGCGGCGGGCTGACCTGAACCCGGCGCCGCCGGCGCGCGCTCCGGTCCGGCTACATCGGCCGTATGGCCATGAGCGTCGTCGACATCCGACCCGCCGGGTCGCGCTCCGACCGATCCTCGCTGTGATTCGACCGGCTCGGGCGGCGATTCGACCGGTTCGGGCGGCGGCGCGTCCGCGACGGTCACGTCAAGCCGCGGCGCGGTTCCGGGCGTGTCAACCCGTCTCGTCAGCTCAGCGATGCGCGTGTCAGCGGCCCGGATTACCGCCTCCAACTTCGCTAGCTTCGTATCGAGTTGGCCGTGAATCTCTCGCGCCACGTGCTCGAGCTCGACCATGACGTCCCGCACGTCGTCCCGGACGGCCGCACGCTGCTCAAGTTCGGCGTATCGCGCGCGTGTTCGCGCACGTGGCGCGTCCCGCGCGGCATGTTGCGCCGCCCGGAGCTTGCGACGCGTAGCGACAAGCATGATGAGGGTAACGGCGATGATGCCGAGAATGACCGCGAATTGCATGGTCCGTGGCCATGTGACGACGGCATCGCCGGGCTGGACCGCCGCGGCGGCGTGTGTGATGACATCCATGTCGTCTCATCCCAAGGGGTTGGCCCTCCGACATCCAGGGAGGGCGGCGTCTCGCGCCGGTCCCGGAACCAACGGGCGCCCCGGCACCGGGAGCCAGGTTCCACACGATACGCTACGGCGGCGTCGCGCCCCGTTCGCGAGAGCGGCACAAACCGAGCCGCGAGACCGGTCCCTCTGGTCCGATCCGAACCGCAAGCGACCGGTTCTTCCAGTCCGATCCGAACCACGCCCGGCCCACCATGGGATCAACCGCCGGTCCGCGCCGCCCAGGCCGCGTTGGCCGCCGCCAGGACGTCGCGCAGCGCGACACCGTGCCGCGTGGCGGCGGCGCGGCAATCCGCGAACTCGGGCGCGGCGGTCACGAGGTCGCGCCGCCGGCCGACCTTCATACGGATGTCGCCGAAACGCGTGGCCACCGTCTCGTGCCGCCGGGGCAGCTTCGTCCGGCGTGCGCTGTGCCGGCGAATCCCGAGCGTCGGCGTCTCGGCGAACACGACCCGCTCGAGCCGGTCCGCGTCACCGTGTCGGCACAGCACGGTCAGCACGACACCGTGTCTGGACTTCTTCATCACTATCGGCACGGTGTAGACTTCCAGTGCACCCTCGCTGAACAGGCGGTCCATGCAATGGGCGATGATTTGCGGGGATGTGTCGTCGAGGTTGGTCTCGAGCACGGCCACGTCGTCTATGTCGGCGTCGGCGTCCGTCGCGGCGGTATCGGTCGTGTGGCCGATGAAGACCCGCAGCATGTTCGGCAGCGTCGTACCCTCGCGCATCCCCGCACCGAGGCCGATGGACTCGATCCGCATCGGCGGCACCGGGCCGAACGCGTCTGCCAGTGTTGTCAGCACGGCGGCCGCCGTCGGCGTCGTCACCTCGCCCGCCGTGTCCCCGCTCGCGAGCGGCACACCCTTGAGTAGCTCCACGGTCGCCGGCGCGGGGACGGGTATGACGCCGTGTTCGCACTTTACAGTGCCCGAGCCGACCGGGATCGGCGAACACACGACCCGCTCGACGCCGAGTAGCTCCAGCGCAAGTACCGCCCCGACGACGTCCACGATCGCATCGACCGCGCCGACTTCGTGGAAGTGGATCTTGTCGACCGACGTGCCGTGGACCGTCGCCTCGGCCTCCGCGAGCCGCTCGAACACCGCCGTCGCGCGGCGGCGCACGCGGTCCGATAGCGCGCCGGCGGCGAGGATGTCCTTGATGTCCGCGAGGTGCCTCTGCGGCTGGTGCGCTTGATCCGAAAGCACGACGTGGAACCGCGTCGCGGAAAAGCCATGCGTCGTGACGTCCTGCACGTGCAGCGTGTAGCCACCGACGCCCAGCGACGCGAGCCCATCGCGCAACGCGCCCTCGTCCGCGCCGGCGTGGATGAGCGATGCGACGATCATGTCGCCGCCCGCACCCGAGAAACAGTCAAAGTACGCAAGCATCACGCGGTCGGTCCCTAGCGTCGACGATCCATCGACATGTCGCCGGCGCACCAGATGAAATACCGGAGTTTCCCCGATTCCCTATGTCCCCGCCTGTTTCCGCATGACCATGTCGAAGTCGCGGACGAGCTTGCGATACACCATCCCGACGCACATCGCATAGAGCGCGGCGGCGCCCGCGCACCCGATCACGGCGGCGACCCGGGCGCTCTGGGCGTGTCTTGCAAACGCACCCGCGTTTCCGTCGAACAGCGCGAGCGAATCCACGAGGTACTGCACGGCCGTTACCGGCGCGAACGGCGCGATGAACGCCCCCACGACCCCGGCGGCCTCGCGCACGATCATCGATGCGATGCCCGAAAGAAACCCCCCGACGACGAGGATGAGCGCTACGCTCTGCATCACCGCGGTCACGGTCTTCTTGCTGTGCAGCGACGTCTTGAGCCCGATGACACACGCGCACGCCGTATACATCACCATGACCACGGCGATCTCCACGCACGTTTCAATCCAGATCGCCGGTGGTGTCGCCGCGCTCAGCGCACCATACACGCCGAACAACAACAGCGCCACCACCGGACCGCCGATGAGCGGGAGACAGTAGCTCACAAGCCCGCGGAGCTTGCCCCACAGGATGTAGCGGCTCGTGAGCAGCGTCGTCAGGAGCAGGTCCATGGATTTGGATTCCTTCTCCTTGGTCATCGACGTCGCGGCCGTGTTCGCCGCGATGACCAGCGCCATGGCGAATTGGATCATGATGATGCCGGACAGCCACACGCGTGATTGTTGCGCGTTGATCCGACCCGTCACATGCGCGATGAAGAGCGCCACCGCACCGAAGAACCCGGCGATCACGATGACCCAGCGGAGCCAGTCGCCCGTGCCGGCCTTGATTCGCGCCTCGCGCCACGCGACCGGATTCTTCCAGACGCTCTGGGGGGGGCGGGTTCTGTCGCCGGCGCGATGCCAGCCGAACTTGCCGGCGACGGC
>JBHHVO010000332.1:0-3721 GCA_046754365.1 Phycisphaerae bacterium
AATGGTTTTCGTAAGGTCGCGGAGGTCGATACCGAGGATGCTCTCGACGGTCGCGAGTGACTCGGCGAGCGTCCTCGCGCGGCTCATGGCCGCACCCGCGATCGCACGCCCGTCGCCGCCGTCGATCACCGTGACGTCGCCGAGTTTCATGTGGTCCACGCTCCTGGCCATCTCCCGGACGACGCCGGGCATCATTTCCACGAGCATGACCTTGAGGGCGTCCGGGTGCGCCTGGATCGCCTTGCCGATCGTCTCGACTGCGGCGGCCCGGGCCCTGCCCTCCTCGAGCACGGTCGCGGCGGCGCCCTCGGCCTTCGCCTTGGAGACGTCCCGCTCCGCGATCGCGGCGGCGACGTCCGTCGCGGTGAGTCGTGCCTGTTCCGCCTTCGCGGCGGCGTGTTGTTGTTCCGCCTCCTTGAGCGCGGCCTCGCGCGCGAGTTCGGCCTTTCTAATGCGCAGCGCGTTCTCGGCCTCGGCGATCGCCTTTTCCGCCGTGAGGCGGGCTTCCTCGGCCTTTCGATTCGCCACCGCCTCGGCCGTTTTCGCTTCGGAATCTCGCTCCGCCTCGGCCTTTCGCGCCGCGGCGAGCACCTCGGCCGTCGCCTTCCGCGCGATGGATTCCAGGTATTGCTGCTCGTCCTGAACATTCTGAATGTTCACGCTGTCGATCACCAGACCGAGCTTGCGGAAGTCGTCGGTGACCTCGTGCATGACCGTGGACACGAACATGTCGCGGTCTTCGACGATCTCCTCCGGCGTCATCTTCCCGATCACCGCGCGGAGCCCGCCCTCGAGCGTTTCGCGGGACACCCGTTGGAGCTCCTGCGGCGGTTGCCCGAGGAACCGCTCGATTGCGTTGCCGCGTTCCGCCGGGTTCGACGATACCTTCACGTTCGCGACACCGGTAACGATGATCGGCATCATCGTGCCGCCGCCGGATTGGGCCTTGACCTCGAGCGCGACCTGCATGTTGCGCAGGCTGAGCCGCGCAACTTTCTCGATAATCGGGATCACAAATGTCCGGCCGCCGACGAGAATGCGATAGCCCGCACCGTCCTTCTGCCGCTTGCCGCTGATCACCAGCATCTCGCTCGGGTTCCCGACGACCATGAGCTTGGCCACGAGCACGATCACCGACAGCAGCACCGCCAGCGCAACGCCGCCGATGACGATGCCCGCGGGGATGTCACCGACCTGGGAAAGCATTGTTGTATCCATCATTCAACCTCCCTTGCGTGTTGGAACGCACCATGTGTTCCGTACGGCCGCATCGCACGGACGCCCGCGTCCGAGCCGATTTCGGCCACACCACGATCGCGATCCGGTCAGAGCACCGGGCCGGTGCCGGCCGGTGTTAGGGCTTCGTCGCACGTGAACCTACCGGTTCGTTGCGGCATCAGAGCCGCGGTCGCCGGCCCGCGGATGCGTCCCACCGCTGGCACCTGACCCGCGCGCCGGGTCCCGCTGGCGCGGGCCACCGCCACCCGAAGTTTGAGCTGTGACCGTGGGCTAGTCGTTTGCGCCGCGGTCGTCTTCCGGTGCGCGGTCATGCGCGACGAACTCAAACTCCTCGCGCGACACGATTTCGGCCACACCCGCGGTATACGCGACGACCGCCACCTGGTCGCCCTTGTGGAACGCGGCATCGGCGTGTTTCGATCGAGCGGGAACGAAGCGCTGCGTGCGCCCCACGCGCAACGCCACTTCGCCCGTTTCCGAGTGCCCGACCGCAATCGTCACGCGCCCGATCTTGCGGATGTAATCTCGCGGCTGCGCGAGCGTGTTGCCCGACGAACGTTCGAGCTTGCGGAGCAAATGATGCACGCCCTGCCCGACGATCATGCCACTCACCAGCGCGGCCACGAACGTTGTCGTGCCGTACACCTCCGTCATATGCGTCAGCACGACCCCGACCACGCCGAACATCGCCATGAAGTAGATCAAAAACCGCATCGACAGCCACGTCGCCAGCGTCGTGGCCGCGGTGTGCGCCCCATCCGCGCCCGCCAGGCCGCCGTCGGCCGGATGCGTCGCGCCGTCCATGTCCAACGTCGCATCGACAGGCACGTCGACATCGAGTGACGCGTCGCCGTCGATGCCGCCGACATCCGCGTCGGCGTCCGTGCCCGCGAGTGTTGAAACGATGAGCATGCCGCCGCCGACGATCATGCAAATCCAATATAGACCGGTGAACGACACCAACACCGCGGCGGGGCTATAGAACAAAACGTCGGACATGTCGGACGTCACGCCTCCATGAACATACTAGCACGGTCACATGAGTCCGCCCATTTGAAACTGAAGCGTTTTTCGGAATCGGTACGTGCGCGGCGCGCCCGACCCGAGCGAGCCGCGGGTCCGGCGGATGGACACCATCGTGGGATTCCTGGCCCCGGGGAAGCGGTTCGACCGCCGAAGTCGTCGGCGACGTGGGTTGGGTGCCCCATGGCTTCAGCCGTGCGGGACACGAATGCCACCCCGGATTCGCATCCCCGACCCCTCACGGCCCGTTGAAAAACAGGATATTCTCTGGGACCGACCTTCCGGTCGGTCGTTTTCGGCACACCAGCCGCGTTTGACCGACCAGAAAGTGTGTCCCACAGACTCTTTCAGCGGGTCGCAAGAGAGAGCGGGCGCCTACGCCGCTAACGCTCCGTCACATGTGAATCGATGGATCATCCGAACTGCATCATCGCAAGAGGAGCGACGCGGCACGAGGACCGCCGGCCGCTACACCCGCCACGCGCCGCTCATATGCCCGTCCGCCAGCGCCCAAAGCGCTGACACGACCTCATGCGGGCACGGACGCGGCAGATGAATCGCCCCCAGCCGTGCCAGCGCGCACGGGACGTAGAACCCCAACCGCCGCGATGACAACCGACCCCCGGCGCCGCGGTACGCCGACGCGAGGTGGCCGATACACGTCAACACCGACGCCACCGCATCACCCGCCGCCAGACGGTCGAGGATCACGTGCGCCGCAAGCGTCGCGACATCGACCTCCGGATGCCCGAGCGCCATCGTGTCGAAATCGACGAGCCAAAGCCTGTCACCGGTTCGCAACAACTGCGCATGATAGAAGTCGCGATGAACCGGCGTCAGCCCGTCGTCCCCGAGCCCCTTCATCCGGTCCGCGAGACGGTCCACCAGCGCGCCGTACCGGTCACCATCGTCGGGGCTCACCCACCCGACGACCCGTCGCCACCGGTCGGCCGTGGAAACATCGTCCAACGCCACATGCCGCTGTGTCGGACGAAGCGCCGTGCCATGAAGCCGCGCCAGCACACACGCCGCCGCCTCCGTGTCCTCGCGGGATGACGTCAGCGCCTCGGCTCCGGACGGTACACCAGCCCACGAAACGGCGTGTTCCTCGGCCATGACGTCCAGGATCCTCGGCACGACGACCGTCGGGCGACCACCGGCCTCAAGGCTTTGGGCAAGGCGCGCGATCGCTTCGACCGCGCTGCGTTCCACCGGCCGGCGGAACACCTTGACGTACGCGCGGCGGATCTCCCCGTCCGCGACCGTGCTCACCCGCACGACGCAGCGCCGCGTCGCGCGATATGCCGCGACGCGACACCGGAGCCCCGTGTCTTCGCCGCGCCACCGGAGGTGCAGCGCCGTCGCCGTCCCCGTCAGTCGCTCCCCGAGTCGGTCGGGATCGAGCACGACGCGAACGCCCCGAAGTTTCCGATCTCGGTCCGGCGTGCACACCCACATG
>JBHHVO010000333.1:0-3711 GCA_046754365.1 Phycisphaerae bacterium
AATACCTCAGTCGCGCGATCCCGAAGCATACTTTTCGGCCTCGGAGGCTAAGGGTATGGAGACCGAAAGCACCGGCAAAACGCCCGTCGAAATACTCCGGCGGGGGGATTTCGACAGCGTGTTACGCTTGGGGCTCTGATGAGGGGGTCGCCGGGAGGTGGTACCCCGCGGTTACGCTTGGTGATCTGTTCGGGGGGGGCGCTGGTACCTCGCGGTTACGGTTGGGGTTCTGATTCGGTGGCGGGAGGCGTGACGCGCAGCGGACACGGGTAGGTCATGCGCGGACGGGATACCGATGGTGCGCCGCGCGTTTGATCTCGGGGCGGTCCGGCGATACGGTGCGGTAGGTTGAATGGTTGTGGAAAGAAGGCTTGTTTGAGGTGACCGATGTCCGTTGACACACAGGCGGCGTTTGAGGCGATCGCAGCGGTGGATCCTGAAATCCTGCCGGCGATGCAGGCGGAGGTGGCGCGTCAGGAGACGACGCTCGAACTCATCGCATCGGAAAACCACGTCTCGAAGGCGGTGCTCGAGGCGCTCGGGTCCGTGTTTACGAACAAATACGCGGAAGGGTATCCCGGCAAGCGCTACTACGGCGGCTGCGAGAACATGGACACCGTAGAGGAACTCGCGCGAAGCCGCGCGAAGCGGCTCTTCGGTTGTGCGCACGCGAACGTGCAACCCCATTCGGGCTCGCAGGCGAATGCGGCCGTGTACCTCGCGGTGCTGCAGCCCGGGGATACGATCCTGTCGCTGGACCTCGCGCACGGCGGGCATCTCTCGCACGGGCTCAAGGTGAACATGAGCGGGTTGCTGTACCACATCGTGCCGTACGGGGTGGACCGTGACACGGAGCGGTTCGACATGGCGGAGGTCCGTCGCCTCGCGCGGACGCACAAGCCCAAGCTCATCATCACCGGCGCGTCGGCGTACCCGCGGAGGATCGAGTTCGACGCGTTTTCGGAGATCGCGGATGAGGTCGGCGCGGTGCATCTGGCCGACATCGCGCACATCGCTGGGCTGGTGGCGGCGGGGTTGCACCCGAGTCCGATCCCGAGCGCGCCGATCGTGACGACGACGACGCACAAGACGCTGCGCGGACCGCGCGGCGGTCTTATCATGTGCGACGCGTCGTGGCAAAAGAAGATCGATTCGCGGATCTTCCCGGGGAGCCAGGGGGGGCCGCTCATGCACTGCATCGCGGCGAAGGCGGTTGCGTTTTGCGAGGCGCTGCGGCCCGAGTTCGCGGCGTACCAGCGGCAGATCATCGCGAACGCGCATGCGCTTGCCGACGCGCTCATCGCGAAGGGCAACCGTCTGGTATCGGGCGGGACGGACAACCACCTCATGCTGCTGGATCTTCGCCCGGCGTACCCGGACGTGACGGGTCAGCAGGCGGAGACGTGGCTCGGGATGGCGGGGATCGTGGTGAACAAGAACATGATCCCATTCGACGAGCGGAAGCCGACGCAAACGAGCGGCCTTCGGCTCGGGACGCCGGCCGTAACGACACGTGGGCTCAAGGAGTCGGACATGTCGGCGATCGCGGGTCTCATCGACCGTGTTCTGCGGGCGCAAGGGGATGCTCACACGATCGACGCCGCGCGGGGCGAGGTCCTGGCGATGTGCGAGCAGTTCCCGTTGTGACGATCGGAGCTTCGTGTTCGCTCAACGGTTGAGGCATGGGTCGGCTCGACGCAACGCGGCGTCGGTTTGCGATGGCCGGGCCGATCGCGTGGTGCGTCGGCGGATGGGCGTGCGGCGGATCATGGCGGTTGCGACGTGCGCGTTCGTGTGTGTCCCGGGCGGGTTCGGGTGTTCGGGCTTTGCGTCGGTGTACATCGTGCCGCTCGACGCGCGGCGGATCAGCGAGACGGAACCGCTGGTGGTCCAGGTCCGGCCGCAAGCGTGCTACTATTGGATCGATGGTGACGACCGGCTGTGCATCGCGATGCGCGAGGTGCGGTCCATGTTGCGTGACAAGTACCACCGGAGCGAGTTGACGCTGGCGATCGTGCTGGATGGGCCGCCCGCGGGTTCGGCGCGGGACTACCGCGTTGGGCGGGATACGGCGCGGTTGCGCCGGCGACACGGTCTGTCGCACACGCGCGCGAGGTCCCGCAGGGGGGTGGTGGGCGTTTGGGACTATGGAGGGCGCGTGCTGCGTGGTCGGTTTCGGTTTCATGCGGATCAGCAGGCGTTTTTCGTTGTTTCGGGTTGGACGGGCCGGCGGGTCGTGCTGTGCGTCGGGGAGTTCACGGCGGTGCACGACCGCGCGGCGGGTGAGGCGATCCTCGACGCGGTGGCGGAAGGTGCGGATGCCACGGCCCGCCGACCGGGTGATCCGATTCTGATCGACACGTCGTCCGCGGAGCCGGTTCCGGTCGACCCGGCGCCGGGGCCGGAGGGTGCACCGTGACGCTCGTTGTGCCCCATCTTCTTCTCCTTACGGTCGGGTGCTGGGCGGACGCCGCGCCCGCTCGGGCGGGGACCGCGCATGCGGGCCCTGCCGCCGCTGCGTCGCGGCGCAGCGGTGCGCCGACGCCGTTCCGCGCGCTGGACTTCGACACGGCATGTGAGCGTGCGGCGGCGCTGCATGTGCCGGTGCTGATTTACTTCAGCGAAACCGGGAACGCGGATTGTGCGCGGTTGTCGGCGTTGACGTGGGTCGATGGGCGCGTGCGCGCGTGGCTGGCGCGCCGTGTCATCTCGATCGAGGTGGACGTCGGGGACGCGGGCGCGCCGGCCGGGCGGTTCGGTGTGCGGTCGGCACCGACGATTGTCGTTACGACGGCGGACGGCCGCGTCCGCGCATGTCTCAGCGGGTTCTTCGATGCCGGGTCGCTGCTGGCCCGGTTGGAGCACGACATCCGCGCCGCGGACCGGATCGACGCGTCGAAGGCGCTGCTCGACAACGCGCGGCCCGCGGACGCACCGGCCGCGCGCCGCATATACGCGAACGCCCTCGAGGACGCCGGGCGCTTCGAGGATGCGCTGGAGGCGTATCGTGCGGCGTTTGACACCGATACGGGGGTGTTCGCGCACGCGACGGGCGTGCGGCTTCTCGTGATCCAGGACATCGGCCGGCTCGCAGACGGCTATGAACCGGCGCGTCGGTGGCTCGTCGAGGCGCGCGGTGGCGTCCGCCGGCGGCTCATGGGTGGCACCGCCGACCGGAACGACCCGGCCCTTTTCGCCGCGATCAACACGGAACTCGGCGATGCGAACGATACGCTCGAGGCATACCACCGGCTGCAGCGCGAGGCCCCGAACGCGCTGCAGACGTTGTTGTTGCGCGAGGCGGCGGTGGAGTCGCTCCGGAAGCTCGGGCGGTACGAGCGCGTGGGCGAACTCATCGACGTCCCGCGCCGGGCGGAACTTGCGCTTGCGCAATACCGCCGCGGGATCGGCGCCGCGCCGGCGGGACCGCAGACCGGCAAGTTCCGCGCGTTCGCGCGAGACGAGTTGATCGAAGCGCTCACGGGTTACTACGAGATGCTCCTTGGTGCGCATCGGCTCGACGCCGCCGCCGCGGTGGCCGACATGGTGCTCGCGGAACATGCGGGACCGGACGCGTTCGGGGCTTTGGCGAGGGCGGGGCTTCGGACGGGGCGGCCGATCGCGGCGAACGCGGAACAGGCAAGGCGTGCGGTGGAACTCGCTCCGCACCCGGATCTGGCGGCGGTTACTGCGCTCGTGGCGATACTTCAG
>JBHHVO010000334.1:0-3701 GCA_046754365.1 Phycisphaerae bacterium
GCATCATGCGCGGCACGAAGTGGCTCATGAGCCCCGAGGCGGAGTACGAGCGTGTCGGGGACGTCGGCGACGTCGTGTTTCCCTGCGGCTATACACTCGCTGACGACGGTGACGGGCTGAACCTCTACTACGGCGCGGCCGACACGTCGATTGCGCTCGCGACGGGCAGCGTTCGGAGGATGGTCGACTGGCTCAAGGACAACCACACGGTCGGCGGCAAGGCCAACGATTGACGCATGCCGGCGGCGTCGGCGCCGCGTGCGAGGCGCGTTGGTACTCCGGCACGCGGCATGCGACGGGTCGGCGTGCACCGCGCCGCGACCGGGACACGATCAACACCGCAGCATCGCTCATCGGTACCGCCACCACCGCCGGGTACAAGACCGCGGCGTACGCGGCGGCGACACCGTACGCCGGCGCCGGACCATTGCGTCTCAGGTTGGCCGCACCCGGCGATCGTGCTGTCATCGCGGGGTGGGTCACGTCCGAGCGGGAGCTGCTCTGGCTGGCGCCGAGCGCGAGCTTACCCCTCACGACGCAGGTGGTCGCCGGTTGGGCCAAGCCGGGCGGCGAGGCACTCGTCGCGGTCCGTGACAATCGCGGAGACCCGATCGCGTACGCGGAACTCAATCCGATGCGCGGCGAGCGCGCCCACTATTGGCTTGGCCACGTTGTGGTCACGCCGGCATACCGCGGCCGGGGCGTCGGACGGGCCTTCGTCACGGCGCTGCTCGACCGCGCGGCGCGCCGCGTTGCGGCCCGCTTTGTCTCACTCGTCGTGTTCCCCGCGAATACGGCCGCGATCCGTTGCTACGTCCGAGCCGGGTTTCGCATGCTCGGTGAGGAGTACCATCGCTTCGCGCGCGGCGGTCCCAAGCATCGCCTCATGCGCCTGCGTGCCACGCTGCCGGAGCGTCGTGGCTGACGGCCCGCGCGCAGGCCCGCTCGGCGTCTGCCGCGCACCCGCACCGGGCGCGGTGTGGGTACCACGCCCAAGCCGACGCGTGGCATGCGCGAGCCGGAGGCACGGGTACGCTCTCGCGCCGGGCGATTCACATGACCGCGCTCGGCCTGGCGACGGCACGCGGACCACGAGTCGTGAGATCTCGGAGACACGGTACCACACGAACGCGCGGCCCGGACCGGCAGTCGGTGGGCCGAATGCGGCCGTGGGCGTGTCGGATCGTACTCGATTGCGGCGGACTGTATGCTCTGGTGCGGCCGACTGTATGCTCTGGCTGTTAGCGCGCCACTAAGACTTCATGTGCAGGGTTGCGACACGCGACGTTCCCGGACGATGTTGTGGTTTTTCGCGAGAAAGCGTTTGACCCGAGCGCACCCGGGCCCGAATAATCGTATGGTGACAACGTGCTCACGGCCGGGCTGTTGGAGCGGGGCGCGGCCGCTGGCCCTCCGCCGGTTCCAAGAGGAGATCCCCATGCGTCAGTCGGTTCTTACGATCGTTACGGTGATCGCGTTTGTAGCGTCCGCATCTGGCGGCGAGGTTGGTACTGCGCTGGTGGTGCGCGCCGCCGTCGACCAGACCGGACCGACGGCCCCGTCCGACGTCGATCGGATGCTTCAGGCGGAGCGTGATGCCGAGGTCGAGCTCGCCGTCGGCGCCGTGCGGCTCGGGTTGCTCAAGGCCCGCGTGCGGGTGGCACAGGGCCGGCACGCCGACGCCGTCGCCGTCGCGCGTCGCGCGATGGAGGCCGCGAAGCGGCTCCCTCCCGCTGTCGACACGGACAAGCTCATCGAGCCGCTACGCGCGGTCATCGCCGACGCCCGCGCGAGACGGGCGGGCCACCGGCCACGCCCTGCGATGTCGCTCACGACCATCCCGGCGCAGGCCGGGGGATCGACCACCCACGCGTCGACCGCGCCGCAGGCTGCGACCCAACCGCGGCAGCAGGCGACACCGGCTGCGCCGCCAGTGGGTGTCCCCGACGGCAAGCGGCTCTCACCAGCCGACGCCGCGGCGCTTGACGCGGCCCGATACGCCCTCGACGCGGACGTGCAGCGCGGGTACAAATCGGACGAGGCCGACGCGCTCCTGCGCGTCGCCGAGGCACGACGGATTCCGCACGGCACGCTTATTTATCCGGACGATTGGGCCGAGATGACGAAGCGGCGGGCGGCATATGCCGATGGGATCATCTACGCCGGTCCGGAGTTTCAGGACGAAAACGGCGAGCTCAAGCAGACCGTCATCTACGACATCGGGACGCTCATCGTGCCGATACCCGACTTTACGGATGTCCCGGAGATGAACCTCGAGACGCTCACGCGCGACGGCGCCGATCGCGCCGCGCTGCGGCGCGCGAGCGAGATCTTTACCGGCTACGCCCGCGAGCTCGCCGCCGGCATCCCGCTGCTCAACTACTTCGGCGGCGTGAATGAGACCCGGGCGCGCCCGCGCATCGACGAAGCCGCGCGCGACGAACTCATGCGGCTCGTTCAGGAAGTCATTGAATCCAGGTAGGACCGAAACGCTCGGACCGCCGCGCACACGCACCGCGCGCGACGCGCGGGACAAGTGCGCCGTCACAAGTTATGGTGTGGGTGTTCGATCCGATCCGAACCGCGCCCCGTAGGGAAGCCGCCGGTAGCGAAACCCACACGATGGGGCGTGAACATGGACATCAGTGAAGCAGCGGGTGTCGCCCGCGCGGCGAGCCATACGCGTGGCACGAGATCATGCGACCCGAGCATCCGTGTGTGCCTCACCGCCGTGGGCGTGACGGTGTCCGGTCACGAACCGCCACCACGCATCCCAGGTTGACCGGATACACGGACCGATGCCGCAGCCTCGCGACCGCGATGCAAGATACGAACGATGCCATGCCGACCTGCGCCGGCGAAACCAGCAGCACGTTCTCGCGTTCTGGCCCGAACTCGACCCACGCCAACGCGCCCACCTGGTCCACCAGATCGAATCCATTCCCTGGGCCACGATCGACCCACTCATCGAATCGCACGTACGCCAAGCGCCGCGCGTCGAACTGCCCGACCGGCTCGAACCGGCGCCCGTTTGGCCGGCGGTGCCGCGCAACGCCGACACGGACACCTACCGCGACGCCCGCGCGCTCGGGCGCGACCTGATCCGCGCCGGCAAGGTAGCGGCGTTCACGGTCGCCGGCGGTCAGGGCACGCGACTCGGCTACGACGGGCCCAAGGGCGTTGTGCCCGTGACGCCGGTCGGCGAGCGATCGCTGTTTTCCATCTTCGCGGACACGATCCGCGCCGTTCGAGACCGCCACCGCGTCGCCATCCCGTGGTACATTATGACGAGCCCGGGGAACCACGACGCAACGGTTGCGTACCTTGAGCGGCACGCGTACTTCGGCCTCCCGGCGGCCGACGTCCGGTTGTTCAGCCAGGCGATGCTGCCGGCGTTCGACCTGGCCGGTCGGTTGATCCTCGAGGCCAAGGACCGTATCGCCCTCGCGCCGGACGGGCACGGTGGATCGCTCAAGGCGCTCGTGGCGAGTGGCGCGCTCGCGGACATGCGCGACCGCGGTGTGGACGTCATCTCGTACTTTCAGGTGGACAACCCACTCGTCAAGCCGTTCGATCCGCTCTTCATCGGCCTGCACGCGGCCACCGGTTCCGATATGTCGACCAAAGTGACGCCGAAGGCCCATGACCTGGAGAAGGTCGGCAACGTGTGCCTCGCCGACGGCAAGGTCACCGTGATCGAG
>JBHHVO010000335.1:0-3690 GCA_046754365.1 Phycisphaerae bacterium
GGCGAGCCCGTCCAGCGCGCGCTGGTGGATGAAGCCGGCCGGCATGAGTTGAAGGTTGATCCGACTCGCGCGGTAGATGCAGAGCAGCTCGCGTCCGTTGTCGGCCGGGCCCGCGGCGAACGGTGCGAGCGTCGGGTGGTCGTGCCATCCGTGACCGTAGATGCGGAATCGCCGGCCGGTCTTCCGCGCCCACGCGCCGACCCACTCGAGCGCCTCATGCCGAAACATCCGATCGCCGACGCGCCAGAGATACCACCACATGAGCCGCGTCCGCAGCGCTGCGTCGCGGACGACGACGCCGCATCGGCGCGACGCTTCGTCGAGCACAACGGCCGGAAGCTTGCCGCACACGGTACGGTGTTTGGCCAGCATCGCGGGAAGCGTGTCGTACATCGCGTCGAGGAGTCTTCCGATGGTGGCGTTTCCGTATTGCGCCCGCTCGTGCTCGTGGAACGCGCGCGGTGTTTGCGATGCGTGGCTGACGTACGATACGTCGCAGGCGTATGTCGCGCGTTCGTTGTTCGTGAGCGGGTCGCCCCCGAAGCGCTCCGGGCACGTCGGCACCAACGCGTGGAGATACTGCGTGGGGTTACAGCCAGCGCGGACGAACGGGTTCTTCGAGCACCCGACGACGAAGTCGTGCTCGGCCATCCCGGCGATGTTCGACTCGGTGACGACATGCGGCAGTTGATCCTGATCCCAGCTCAGGATCGGCAGGTTCGGCGGGACGACCCATGGAAACTCCGGCCGGAGGTGGTCGATGCTGAGGAACAGGTCGGGATCGAGATCGCGCATGGCCGCGTGGTACGTCAGCGGGCTGATCGTGGTGTAGCAGGTGTCCTCCGTCAGGATGCGGCACTTGTGCCCGAGCGCTTCGAGGGCATGCCGTGCGTCGCGCATGGCGTGTTGCAGGAACGTGGTGTGGGTGCTGACGGCGGCGAGCACGCGCAACGGGGCGCCGCGTCCGGAGAGCGCGTCGTCGAATCGTTGCGCCCAATACCTTCGATCGCGTCCAGCGTAGCGGGACACGATGTCGCGGTACGAGGCGCGGACGGCGTCTTCGCGACGCCGTGCAGCGTCTTGAACGACCTCGACGATGCTCGGTGCGGATGCGGGCCTGGGCGGCCCGAGGCGGAACACCTGTCGTGGATGAGGCAGATCGGGGCTATCGTCCCACGCGCGCCGCAGGTCGTCCATGCACGCGTCGCCGACGAAGACCATGACCCGTGGATCGGCCAGGATGTCGTGCCAGTCACGCAGATGCAGAACCAGGGCCAGACGTGCCGGGTCGGGTTCCACGACGAAGAGCGCGCAACTGTAGCCCAGGAATGTGTCGTCCGTGGCGCGATAGACGCGTTCGAAGTACCAGCCGCGGTCCAAGCCGTCGAAGAGGTAGGGCCCGGGCATGGGCTGGTCCACGCCGTCCGGCATCGCGCGCGCGTCGTCAACCGCGCGGTGGTCGCCCAGAAACGGTATCCACTGCCAATGTCCGGCGCGATCGCGCCGCCGCACCTGCTCGACGCCGTGGCGGTCCCGCAGGAGCTCAAACGCATTCTGCTGCGTGGCCCAAGCGGTTCGGATCGATGCGATGTCGGTCCCGCGGGCGGCGAGCGCGCGGAGGTTGGCGTCCAACACGGATCGTCGGCTCGCCCAGGGAACGACGCCGGATGGCATCGTCGCCAGCGTCGCCGCAAGTGCCGTCCATTCGGCCGATGACGCTTCGGTCGGCGCCGGCATGGTGAGCAAGTCGTGGGCGGGCGCCACGAGCCCGAGCTTGAGGTATTCGCGGGCGGCCATGAGGCGGATGAAGTCGTCATCGGGACACGCGTCGCGGTACGCGGCTTCCATCGTGAGAAACTCGTAGCTCCGGCCGTGTTCGAGCAGCCGCAACATGCGTTCACGATGGTCGGCGATTGTAGCAGTGGGCATGGATCAGGCGTCAGCTTTGCACGATGGCGCATGCAGCCGTCTGTGCGGTTGCGTTCGTCGTGGTGACACCGTCAAGACGGCGTGCAGTCGCGTGCTACACGGTTCTATCGGTGATCCGCTGAAGTTTTCTCCTGTCGAAGCGGCCCGGGCGCGCTGCGGTGTGCGGACCTGCCGCGGGCGTGCGCGGCGGACCGGGGCCCACACGGCGCCCCGTGCGCGACGCGGTGGTGGCGTTGCGGGCGGGCATGTCGTGGCGAAGAGCCGGTGGGGTGCATGCGGATTCGACGTGTCAGACGGCGGCGCAGAGCGGCCGCGCTGCGTTGGGCGTGACGGTGTCGGCGGCGCGGCGGGTGGATGGTATCGCGGCCATGACGAGTTCGGACAGGCGGTCCACGGTGGCATCCCAGGCGTTGTGTTTCACGGTCCGAGCGACGTCGCGGCGATCGCCCGTCCGTGCCTTGTCCAGGGCCGCGTCACACGCAATGGCGAACGCCTCTGGCGTGGGGGCGATGGAAATCGCGCCGGCGAAGCGCTCGGCCTCTGGGAGCGGTGTCGACACGACCGGGAGCCCGGCCGCGAGGTATTCCTGCATCTTGACCGGATTGATGTGGCGCGTCATCGCGGTTTGGGCGAACGGCATGAGCGCGACGTCAAAGCACGCACAGTAGGCGGGTAGCTGTTCGTACGGCCTACGTCCCAAGAGGCGTACGTTGGGCAGGGCGCGGAGCGCGGTGACGTCGACCATGGAATCGCCGATGAGGACGAAATGATAGTGCGGTCGTTGCCGCGCAACTTCGGCGATCAGGGCACAGTCGATCCAATGGTGGATGAGTCCGAAGAAGCCGAACACCGGGTGCGGCACGGCGGCGATGTCGTCCGGGACGGGTGGGGCGGATCGCCACGCCGACGCGAAATGTGTGAAATCCACGCCGTGGCGCATGAGCGCGGCGTCGGGGCGTACGGCTCGCTTCGCGTGGCAAAGGGCCTGCGAACTCGTTACGACGAGATCGGCATGACTGAGTAGCTGGCGCTCGCACCGCATGATGCGTTTGCGGCTGTAGCCCTCGAACTCGCTATGTTCGTCGACGCAATAGTAGATGAAACATTCCTCATCCAGCTCGCCGATCAGGAACGGGACGTCGGGGGCGAACGTCCATACCTGTAGCGGCTTGCCGCAAGCGTCGGGCAGCGAGCGGATCGCTCGTCGGATCCACGTCACCAGCATGCGCTTGTGCACGTGGCGCAGCGGCCCCGTGGGAACGCCGGGGATGACCGGTGGCGTGACCTGTACCATGTTTCGGCTGACCGGCTCCACACCGCGCATGACACGTCGCACGCGCCCCCACGCCGTGCGCACGTCGGCGCGCGTCGGCCGCGGCACGCGGGTGCCGTGGTAGTTCACCCAGACGATGTCGTTGTGCGCCGACAGCCGTTTCATGATCTGGTGCTTGCTCGTGGGGTCATAATCCCACGCACTGGCGAGGCACACGATGACACGTCCGTTGATCACGTAACGGGTTCCGAGGTTGTGACGTCGCGTGGTCCGTGATCCACGAACCGCGCGTTGCTTTGGCTCCGACGGGTGCGCGCGAACGGCGGATCGGGCGTGGGGATGGTGGTGGCGTGGCCGGTGCACATCACTACCGGTCATCCTTCGACTTTCGGTAGTACTCGTAGTACCGGTAGTAGTTGTAATTGTAACCGTAGCCGTACCCGTACGCGTAGCGTCCGACGGGGGCATCGCGTCCGACGATGAGTGCG
>JBHHVO010000336.1:0-3689 GCA_046754365.1 Phycisphaerae bacterium
GCTGAGTAGCAGCCACGTCACCGCCAGCGCGAGCGCGGCCAGGCAGCCCGCAACCAACAGCGCGCCGGCCGGCTTGATCGCGCCGGAGGCGACCGGCCGCAAACGCTTGGTGGGATGCTGCGCGTCGGCCTTGCGGTCGAGCGTATCGTTGAACGCATACGCGGCGCTGGCCGCGAGGCAGAACGTGCCGAATGCCACGCACGCCCGCGCAAACGCCGGCGCGGACGTCAGCGTCATACCCGCCGCCGGTCCAGCGAAGACCACGACGTTCTTGAGCCATTGCATCGGCCGCAGCAGATCGACGTAGTTCCCGATCCGGCCGGATGTCGCAACGCCGGTGGACTCCGCGATGGGCTTCGCCTGCTGCACGACCGGCCCTTTCACCTGCCGTCGGACACGAACGCGGCCACGCACACGCTCACACACCTAACCGCGCTCACCGCTGGTTCCGCCCCCGCACACGCGTCGCGCGACAACCAGCCTCACCACCGCGGTCAGTATACGCGCGCGACACGCCGTGCGACACCGCCGCGCGTGCACCGGGGTTGTTAGCGTGCCACGGCCGCTCGCCGGTCGGGCGCGGACTTGGATCGACGCCGCACGACGAAGACGATGGAACACAGGGCCGTCGTGATCGCGGCCTGCAGCGCGAGCCCCGGGCGCAGGTCGACGTGTATGTCCTGGTCCCACGCGGCCATGAGCGCGCCGACGGGAGAGCAGCCCATGAGCCAACTGTAGGCGGTCGGGTGTCCGTAGCCACCCCGCTGCGTCTCGGCGCGGATGACGTCGACGAGCGGCGGCGTTGCCCAAGCGGCGAGCACGAAGAGTAGCACGGGCCATTTCGCCGAGCGCGCGATGCGATACGCGGCGGTGAACAGCGCCCAGATCGCGAGCGTCGCCAAGAGGCACACCGCGATACTCACCGTCCATGGGTGCGCTAGAACGCCGGCCGTGGATGGGTCGGCCACGCCCGCAGTTAACAGTTCCCGCCATACGGGCGACGCCACAACCGCCGGGACACCGCACATCAACGCGACCGACACGACGGCCACGAGTATGCCCGGAACGCGGTCCGCGGCATCACGCGGCGCCGCGCCGCGTTTGATGAGTTCGTTGCACCGCACGGTGCCGCCGATCGCGACGCCCGCAAACAGGAGTGATCCGATCAAGCCCGCGGACCACTGCATCTCCGGGGCGACTTCCTTCATCAGGAACGTGCTCGGCCCGGCGCCGGCGATCGCCGGCAGCGCGAGCACGCCGACGGCCGATGCAAGAACCCATACGACCAGCAGCAGGAGCCCGCGCACCGCCGTGAACGCCGGCAGATCGGGCCGGCGGTATTTTGCCGCCGCCGCCGAGAGCCACAACATCGCGAGCAAGCCGTTTACCATAAGCGTGGCGCACACGATCGTCGCCGTCGCCGACGTTCCACCCAAAAGGATCGCCATGCCGATCGAGATCGCGTACGCCCCCGTGACGAGCCCGGCGCCGGGCAACGCGAGCAGGAGGACGCCGATCATGCCAAGCCCGATCAACGCCGGCATCGGGCTCTGGGGTTTGTTCGTGCTTACGCCTGAGCACACCACAACCGACCAGAGCATGACCGCGGCGCCGAGTATGGCTGCGTTGCCGAGCACCCAGTCGCGCACCGATCCGCCGAGGATGAATATCAACGCGACACCCATGATCCCGTTGATCAACGCGAGAAAGAGAATCCGTAGCGTCGGCCCGAAGAGGTAGCCGACCACGACCGTCAGGTTCCCCATCGGCGTGAGGCGGTGCGACTCGATCATCTTGGTGTCGAAGTCGCGAACCATGCCCTTGTGGACGGCGCTGCACCCCGCGATCACGAGCAGGATGCCTTGTGCCCACGCGGCGAGCTTGAGAACGAAGTTCGCCGTTGTGGTGAGCGTCTGTTGCGGTATCAACCGCCAGTACGCCATCGCGCCGACCGCGACCGCCATGACATAAATCGTGCCGATCATGACGAGCCGGCGCGGGCCGCCGAGCAGGTGATACTGCACCCACCAGATCGGCGTCGGTAGGTCGAAACGCTCAGGCATGCGCTGGCCATCTCCCGTTCGCGGCGTGACCCGGCGGGCGCGGCGGCGACGCCGGCGCGGGCGGTCCCGCGTTTTGCGAGCGATCCTGCTTGTTTCCAGCGGGCCGCACCGTACGGTGCATCACGCAATGGACGCGCGCGTCCAGACCGGCAGGATGCCGGTCCCACACATGCCGGTCCCACACCACAAGATGCCGGTCCGACGCCAACGGTTTGGACTTTTTCAACGTGCCGCTAACCGTGTCCATGCGTGTCGCTCAATCGATTTGCCGCAGGCCCGCGCGAAGATACGCCGCCTCGAGACTCTCGCGCACCGGACCGAACGACGCGACCGGGACACCCGCGTCGACGAGCCGTCTGAGCAGGCCGGCCGCGGCGACGTCGTCCGCGTCGTACGCGAACGTATACACGTTTGCACCGTCGCGGTCGACATGCGTGATGCCGTGTTGGCCGGTGATGACGTGGTGGTAGTCGTGTCCCGCGTCCACGGTTGTCAGGCGGTACGTGCGTTGCGTACCGGCGCTTGTGTAGAGGGCGTCAACCTGGGACCAGCGGAGGATGCTGCCGCGTTCGATGATCGCGATGTGCGTGGCGACGTCCTCGAGGTCGGTCAGGATGTGCGACGACACGATCATCGCGCATCCCTGCTCGCGCAACATCGACAGAACGCGCCGCAACTGTATCCGTCCGCCGGGGTCGATGCCGCTGAGCGGTTCGTCCAACAACAACACGTGAGGCTTCGGGATGAACGTCCGCGCCAGCGTGACGCGCTGCCGCATGCCGCGCGACAGGTCCTTGATGAGCGCGTCGCGTTTGTCGGTCAGCCAGAGTTGTTCCAGCCAGAAGTCGATCCGCTCCTGGGCCTCTGCCCGCGCGAGTCCGTACGCGAGACCGATGAACCGTAGGAACCGCTCGAGCGTCAGCGACTCGTACGCCGGCGGCGCGTCCGGCGCAAACCCAAGGTGATGACGGGCACGCTCGTCCTTGCCGAGCACGGGTCGGCCCATGATCTCCGCCCGGCCGCGCGTCGGCGCGTGCAAACCGGCCAACACGCGCAGCAGCGTCGTCTTGCCCGCGCCGTTCGGGCCGACAAGCCCGAGCAGCGTCCCGCCCTCGAGATCGAACGACACATCCCGCACGGCCACGAGCGGGCCGAACTCGACCCGAACGTCCCTGGCGGCCAGCAGCGTCTTCATCAACCCACACTCCGACCGAGAATCCTGCCCCGACGCGGCGGATGTGGCATCGGCGACAAGCGCCGTCCTCGCACCGGCGGCGGGGAACGCTGACTAACTATATGGTCTGTGCCGCGGTGTCGCACGTGTGCGATGCGCGGGCCGACGCGTCACCGGTGTGGCGGTGCGAAATCGAGGTAATCGGCCCAGGGCGCCGGCGGTGGTCCGTGCCCCGGCCGTCACGGCTCGTTTCCCGCCGCGACACGGACCAACAACGGCGAAAAAACCCCCCCACGCCTTGCGGCGCAGAGGGGCAACGTAGGTCTTAGCGGCGGGACGGGCGCTGCACAAGCAACGCGACTACCCGCACTGGTTGAACGGCTTGGGCACGCCGAGCCACTCCATGTACGATCCGGCGCCGTTGAGCAGATCGATCACGCGGAGGATGTCCG
>JBHHVO010000337.1:0-3681 GCA_046754365.1 Phycisphaerae bacterium
GGTGGGGGGTAGGGGGTGGTGTCCACGCCCCTATTTGTCCGCCACTGGGGGCGGACGCTACGGTGGGGGCCGGCGCGGGGATACGTCCGCCACGGGGGGCGGACGCTACGGGGCGGCGGGCGTTGGGTGGTCGCCGCAGGCGGCGTAGCCCGCGTAGCCTGCGTCGACGACGGTGCGTTCTCTTTCGGCGCGGCGGAGGTCGTGGTCGACCATCATGCGAATGAGTTGTTGGAAGTTGACCTTGGGCTTCCAGCCGAGCAGGTCCCGGGCCTTGGTGGCGTCGCCCGGTAAGACGTCGACCTCGGCGGGTCTGAGGTAGCGTTCGTCGAGCGCGACGTGGTTGTGCCAGTCGAGGTCGAGGTAGCCGAACGCTACGTCGAGGGCGTCGCGAACGCTGCGTGTCTCGCCGGTGGCGACGACGTAGTCGTCGGGGTCGTGCTGCTGGAGCATGAGCCACATGGCTTCGACGAAATCGCCGGCATAGCCCCAGTCTCGCCTGGCGTCGAGGTTGCCGAGGAAGAGTTTGCTCTGGAGGCCGAGCTTGATGCGCGTGGCGGCCCGCGTGATCTTTCGGGTGACGAAGGTCTCCCCGCGTCGTGGTGATTCGTGGTTGAAGAGGATGCCGTTGCACGCGAACAGGCCGTACGCCTCGCGGTAGTTGACGGTCTGCCAGAACGCGTGCACCTTCGCGCAGCCATACGGGCTTCTCGGATAGAACGGCGTGCGCTCGGTCTGTGGGATCTCCCGGACCTTGCCGTACATTTCGCTGCTGGACGCCTGGTAGAAGCGGACATCGCGTCCGGAGCCGTCGCGGTAGTCGCGAATGGCCTCGAGGAGGTGGAGCGTGCCGATCGCGACGACCTGGGCGGTGTAGATGGGCTGGTCGAAGCTCGTGCGGACGTGGGATTGGGCGGCGAGGTTGTAGACCTCGTCGGGCTTCACGTCGCTGATGATCCGCCTGAGGCTCATGGCATCGAGCATATCGCCATAGTGTAGGTGGAACCGCACGTCTGGTTGGTGTCGGTCTTGATAGAGGTGTTCGATGCGCTCGGTGGTGAATACGCTTGCGCGGCGCATGACGCCGTGGACGTCGTAGCCGTTCGATAGCAGGAGCTCCGAGAGGTAGGCCCCGTCCTGGCCGGTCATGCCGGTGATGAGGGCGACCTTGTGCGGCTTACCGGTGTTGTGGTTCATGATTCGTGCACCGATGCGTCGTCGGCGGGCTCGGACGCGTGTGTGACCGTGTCGTGCGCGGCGGGTCGGACCGGAGCCGCCCCGTGGGTGGCATCGTCTCGCAACCCGGGCGAGGCGGTTCTGGTCGCAGGCCATGCGTCGCTGCGCAACGCGTCGTGCGGGCGGCGCGCGGTGGCGACCCCGGCGGTTTCATCGGCGGTCGGACGTGCATTCGTCCACCGCGCTTGTGCGGACACGGCGTCGTATGGCGCGTTGGGAGAGAGAAACCAGTTGTGGATCGGTGGGGTCGGGTTTCCGGTGTCCGCGGCGGCGTCGAGGCATCGGGCGAGGTTCGTCTGGGTTTTGCGGGCATGCACGTAGGACGTGTCGCTGATGACGAAGGCGTCGGGCTGGATCGCTACGGCGGCGTCCGTGGTCATGATCGGCAGGCCGCGGTACGTTCGCCCG
This sequence comes from Phycisphaerae bacterium, assembly GCA_046754365.1. Classification (GTDB taxonomy): domain Bacteria; phylum Planctomycetota; class Phycisphaerae; order UBA1845; family UBA1845; genus JBHHVO01. The sequence continues at coordinate 1,642 of JBHHVO010000337.1, forward strand.
GGTGCGGCGAATCGGTCGTCCGCGATCGCGCGGAGTTGGACGCCGGCGCGTCGCGCGGCGCGGTGGAACGCGTAGATGTTCTTGCCGAAGCCGGCGAGGACGATGGCGGGATCGTGCGACGGCGTGCCGGCATCGAGCTGCCGCGGCTTCGGCCCGGCGTTGGCCGACGACGCGTTTTGGCGGGGTGCGCGATCGTCGGCTTCGAGGTGCCGGGCGCGGGGGGCCGTGTTGGGGGCGCCGGCAAGTCGCGTCATGTGGTCGTGGATGTAGTCCCAGCAGAAGAATCGCTCGAACGCGACCGCGGAGAGGCGGTGTCGGACGTAGGTCCAGCGTTCGAGGCGCGCCCGTGCGCGGCCGGCGGTGAGGCCTTCGGCGTAGGCGGCGTCGTGCCCGTCGTGTTGGGCGAGCCATGCGTAGCGTTGTATCCAGTCGGTGCGGTATGCCTTGAACGCGATGGCGGGGAGGTATCGGGCGGCGATGCGGAGGTTGTTGCGGATGTCGTAGTACGCGGTGCGATCGCCGCGGCGTGCGCGGGGCGTCTTGGCGTGCTCGACGTGGAGATCGTCGAAGACGGCGACCCGCCAGCCGGACTGGACGAGTCTGAACGCGACGTCGTACTCTTCGGCCTGCATGAAGAAGGTCGCGTCGAGACCGCCGACGCGGCGGAGGGCGTCGGCGCGGAATCCGACGCCGCAGCCGACAAACACGCCGGGCATGGCGCTGCATTCGGCGTGTCCGCCGGGCAGGTGGATGCAAAAGCCGGCGGCGGCGAGCGACGCGTCGCGCTCGAAGTGGGCGATCATGCGTTGGATCGAGCCCGGTCGCGGGTACGCGTCGTCGTCGAGGAACACGATGTACGTGCCCTTGGCCAGCGGCACGCCGTGGGCCTTGGCGCAGCTCCCGTCGTTGCGGTCGCGTCGCATGATGACGTCGGCGTGGACGGCGGCCGCGTCGGGCGTGCCGTCTTCGGAGGCGTTGTCGACGACGATGACCTCGTAGTCACGCCGATCGAGGCCGCACGACGCGACGTGCGCGAGCGTGCGCAGCACGATGGTGCGGCGGTTGTGCGTCGCGATGACGAAGCTGATGGTCGGCGTGGCGCGGGCGTTCATGTCGGCTCCGGCATGGACCGGTACCATGATTATCGGCCCATCGGGCGGCCGGCTTGCCGAAAAAACGACCGGCAGCATGTTGAGGTGAGTTTGCGCTGGCGTAGTAAGGACTACGAATCGGCGAGTTGATAGAGCCCTTGGCCGGCGTACTTGAGCCTGCCTCGTGCGACGAGCTCGTCCCAGACCGCCTTGGGGTACTGATTCGGCGGCATGACGGCCACGATACCTGACGATTTGCCCCCCGACATCGGCCCATGTCCAAGGCCGGATTCGTCATCGAGGCGGGCGAGCTTGAGACGTTTCTTGAACGCTTTCATGGCCTTGCGAAGCACTTCCGGCGTCGGGGAATCTGAAGGTAATGACGGCTCGGACTCAGGCATGGTGCGTTGCTCCGCGGGACGGATCTCTCATGCCAACGAGTATACAGCCACCGGTCAACGATCAACAGTCCATCGGGCCAGCGGCGGTGCCGTAGGGCATGGCACCGCTTTGTACACCATGGAGTCGTCGCAACGACGCGCGCCATGGGTTCCAGCGTGACGCCGGGAACAGGGTCGAATCCGGATCCTGTTTGGGGGTGTTCGAGGTGATCCTCGTGCCGGCCGGCTCGTGTGGCGTCGCGTGGCATACGCGGGTCGGGTGCCCCATGGCTTGTGCCGTTGTGGACCCGCCGTGTTATGGCTTGCCGGTGAATGCAACCTGGAGCGACGCAAAGTCCGCAAGGTCGATGTCCGTGTCGCCGTCTATGTCGAACGGTGTGCACCCGGCGTTGCCGGTGTCGTCACCGGGGCCATGGAAGCACTGCACGAAGCGCTGAAAGTCGACAAGATCCACATCGCCGTCAGCATCGCCGTCGCCGGGCAACGGCGGGGTCGGCGGCACCTGGATGAGGATGCGGTTGCCGACGCACCGGCCGATCCAGAGATCG
>JBHHVO010000338.1:0-3669 GCA_046754365.1 Phycisphaerae bacterium
ACCGGCGGCTACGCGGCAGAGCGCGCCGCGCGCGCGACCCGAACGGACCCGGTCCCGGGCGTCGTGGATACGCTCCTGCCCCTGGGCGACGCGGCGCACCCTGCCGACCGCGCCGACCGGATCGAACACGCCCTCGCCGCCATCCGGAACGAATACCACGACGAGATCGTCCGGCGGTTCCCGAACGTGTTGCGGAGCAACGGCGGCTACGGCCTCGACCGGCTCGGTCCACCGGCGCCGCGGGCCGACGCGATCAAGGTGCTCTGTGGCAGCGAGGGCACACTTGGTGTTGTGGTCGGCGCGACGCTCGATCTCATCCCGGTGCCGCGACACACGGGACTCGTCGTGCTCCATTTCGAGCACGTGTTCGACGCATGCGGCGCCGCGGCGCCGATCCTCGAGCATGAACCCGCCGCGGTCGAACTCGTGGACCGCATGGTGCTGGACGCCGCACACCGCGGGGCCGGATCCGCCGGTACGCCGGAGCGCCGGACGGACTTCCTTGTCGGTGATCCCGGCGCACTCCTCATTGTCGAGTTCTTCGGCACGACCGCCGACGTGGTGGCCCATCACGTCCAACGGCTCGCCGAACGCGCGAGCCGACTGTCGGGGTGCTTCGAGGCGGTTCAGGTGCTCGCGCCCGGGCGTCAGGCCGACGTCTGGAACCTGCGCAAGAGCGGTTTGGGGCTCCTCATGTCGCGCCCCGGTGATGCACAGCCGTACGCGTTCGTGGAGGATTCCGCGGTGGATCCTACGCGTCTTCGCGCGTACATGGAGCGTTTTACGGCCGTGCTTACGCGGGAGGGCGTCGATGAGGTCGCGTACTACGCGCACGCGAGCGTCGGTTGCATCCACGTGCGTCCGGTGCTGAATCTCAAGAACGGCCGGCACGTGGAGCGCATGGGTCGAATCGCCGACGCCGTGAGCGACCTCGCGCTCGCGTACGGCGGCGCGATGACGGGGGAGCATGGTGACGGCATCGTTCGATCGTGCTTCATCGAAAAGATGTACGGACCGCGCATCGTCGAAGCGCTGCGCCGCGTCAAGCACGTGTTCGATCCGGACGGCATCCTCAACCCCGGCAAAATCGTCGACCCGATGCCGATGACGGAGCACCTGCGACAGGGGCCGTCGCTCGCCACGGTGCGCGTCAAGACCGACCTGGACTTCTCGGCGCACAGCGGGATGGCCGGTCTGGCCGCGATGTGCAGCGGCGTCGGCCAATGCCGCCAGAAGCTCGTCGGGACGATGTGCCCGTCTTATATGGCCACGCTCGACGAGCGGGACACGACACGCGCCCGCGCGAACGCGCTGAGGATTGCGTTGTCGAATCGAGGGCTTCTCGACGGTTTGGATGATCCGCACGTTGCCGACGTCATGGACCTGTGCGTGTCGTGTAAGGCGTGCAAGTCGGAGTGCCCGACCGGCGTCGACATGGCCCGGCTCAAGGCCGAATACCTGTCACACCGCAACCTGCGCCACGGCGTGAGCCGGCGTGCGCGGTTCATCGCGGGGCTCCCCGGGGCGGCGGCGATCGCGGCGCGCGTGCCGAGGCTCGCGAATCTCATCGCGGGGTCGGGGCCGATACGCGCATACATCGAACGCCGATTCGGCCTCGATCGGCGCATCCCGCCGCCCGCGCTCGCTGCCGCTTCGTTTCGATCGTGGTTTAAGAAACACCTGCGCGCACGCGACGATCGACACGCGCCGCGCGGCCGGGTTGTCTACTTCGTCGACACGTGGACCAACTTCTTCTGCCCCGAGGTCGGCATCGCCGCGGTGACGCTCCTTGAGGCCGCCGGGTATTCGGTCGTCTGCCCGAACACGGTGTGCTGCGGTCGGCCCGCGATCAGCCAGGGCATGCTCGGCGTCGCACGGCACCTCGCCGAAACCAACGTGCGCACGCTCGCCCGCTTCGCCCGCGAGCAAGTCCCGATCGTCGGCACCGAGCCGAGCTGCATCCTCACGTTCGTGGATGAGATCCCGCAGCTTGTGCGCTACAACGCGGCAAAAAGGATCGCGTCGCAGGCGTCTACCGTCGAGACGTTGCTGCGGCGTGTGCTGGACGACGACGCGACCGCGCTGCGGTTCCGCAACCATCGCGAAACCGGGTCGGGCACCGCGGACCGTCACACCAGCACGCCACGGCCGGTGCACGACCGCGACACCACGCCGGCCCGTGCCGCTTTGCGCACATCCGCCGGCGCGCACGGCGTGCGCTACCACGCCCACTGTCACCAGAAGGCCATCGTCGGATCGGATGACGCCGTCGCGCTGCTTCGCCACGCGTTCGGCGATCGGGCGGCCGAGATCAACAGCGGGTGCTGTGGCATGGCCGGCGCGTTCGGCCGTGAAACGGAGCACTACGACATCGCGCGGGCGATCGGCGAACAACGGCTGTTTCCCGCGGTCCGCCAACGCAGCGGCGCAGCGATCGCGATCTCGGGTTTCAGTTGCCGCGAGCAGATCCAGCACCACACCGGCGTTCGCCCGCGCCACACCGTCGAATACCTCGCCGACGCGCTTGCCCGCGCGTGATCCGCGACACCCCCAACCCACGTGTCCCGCGTATCATGCCTCGCCAGCCCCGCGGCCTTGCAGCGCCGCCGCGGACGTGACCTCAAGGCTTCGCGGGCGGGTGACATCTCTCTCGCCTACGGCTTACGGCTTACGGCTTACGGCGCATCCGTGACCTACTGTTCCGTGGGCGGGTGACATGGCAGCGGACGTTGCTCGTGCATCTGGCCACGCTCGGCACCGGGGCGTTTCGGTGCCGCGCGGTTGAGCATGACACGCCGGAGTCGGGTGATGGGTCTCGTGGCGGTCGTGAACGCGCGGACTGGCCACGGCTTGCGGTACGACGCGGCCACGACGTCGGCGGCGAGCTGGTCGGGCCGTGTCCGACGCTGAAGCTTGACGAGGTGGTATCGATCGGCCGCCTGGAGCCGCGCACGGAGCCACGCAAGCGGCGGCGACTCGCCACCCCATCGCTTCGGCCAATACCACGAGATCTGGAAGTCGAACAGGTGCGGCCCGCCATCGGCACCGACCAACACGTTTTCCGGTTTTTCCAGGTCGACGACCGCGACGCCGCGGGCGTGCACGGAGGCCACGAGCGAGCGCAAGCGTTCGTGGAAGTCATCCGGCGGCGGATGGCCCTTGACCAGCGGCGTGCCGTCCACGTACTCGCGGACGATGCCGGTGCGTCCCCATCGGGCGATGAGGCGCGGGACGCCTTCCAATCCGTCGAGCACGGTGAGCAGGCCGACCTCGCGTTTCGCGAGAATCCGCCCGACCCATGCAAGCGGCAGCATCATGAAGTCCGCCTCGCGGGCGACCTTGAGGATGACGCGCTCCGGACCATCGTGCCGGTCGCGACGCTCGCGGTCGTCGGCCCGCCGAGACCCGGCGCAGCGCCCGCCGTCCGGGTGATGCCTCGGTCCCTCCCTCGCGGCGTCTGTGTGTGTAGACGCTGAGCGCGATCGCTCGAAGAGCGCTGTGATCGCAAAGAAGTCGTTCTTGAAGATGCGCGTTAGCGTATAGGCACAGCCGCGCACCTCGATTTCACTCGGCAGGGACCGGCGTCCGAGTGCTGTCAAACTTGGTGGAACGGTCTTCGACACGATCGGCCCGCCGTTACCGCGACGCGTCCGTCGCCGCCACGGTAAC
>JBHHVO010000339.1:0-3668 GCA_046754365.1 Phycisphaerae bacterium
CACCGGAACCAGCGCGCAGGGCCACAACCAAGCCGGTTCCTCGAATGACACCGTCGGCGTCAGCGCCAGCATCCCCGTCATGGCCGAACGATCTGAACCCGCTGGTTGAGTGAATCCAATACATACAGGCGGCCCTTGGAGCCATACGCGATGCCCCATGGTGCGAAGAGCTCACCAAGCGCCCGCCCGCTCCGGCCCCACGTACGCACCGCTCGGCCGGCCTTCGTGAACCACTGTACACGGTTTCCCTCGAATTCGCACACCGCGACCGTCCCGTCCGGTGCGACACAGATGTCATACGGATACCGGAGCTCGCCCGGGCGCTTCCCGAACCGCCCGAACACCACCAGCACCTCGCCCGTAAGCGAAAACCGCACGATCCGGTGGTTGCACGCGTCCGCGACCCAGAGCGTGCCTTCGTCGTCGATGTCGATGCCCGCCGGCCGGCTCAGCCGTTTCCCGTCAATCGGGGCCTCGCCGATCGCCTGAACGAACACCAGATCCGGCGACCATTTCGTGATGCGGTCGTTCTCATGATATTCGCTCACGTAAATGAACCCATCCGCATCGAACGCGACGTCCGTCGGCAGTTGGAACTCACCGTCGCCGTGCCCCTCACGACCGAACGAGCCGAGAAGCGCACCATCGCGACTGTAGATGAGCACCCGGTGGTAATGCGTGTCCGCCACAAACACACGACCGTCCGGATGCGCCGCCAGCCCGACCGGCTTGCCCTGCGCGATCGCCGGCGTCCGCCACAACAGCTCGAACGTGCCGTCGGCGGCAAACCGCTGCACCCGACCCGATTTGTCGACGACGAAAACCGCACCGCTACGGTCCACCGTGATCGCCCGGGGGTAGCTGAAATCACCCGGACCGAGCCCGGTCCCGCCGAACGTGCCGGTCACGCCGGAACGCCCGCGCACACCCGGCTCACAACCGGCGACCAGCGACACCGCGACGATGACAGAATAACGACCCATGCCACGCATCAGCGACCAACGCCTCGGACTAGTGCATGCTCTACGGAGGTATTGCGCGACGGGCGGCATGGGCAAACGCGTTGACCCGTGCGCCCCGGACGTCTGCAGACACGGGCAAGCTGCCGCTTGCCCATGCCACCCATCGCACGAAGCGTCACGGGGCACCAGTGTACGGTCAACCGGGAATCTGCGGGCGGTGCTGAGTGGGGTCCCCGATCTCTTTAGACGCAGGGGACGCGAATCCGGCCTGTTACTCGCGTCCCCCACGGCCAAAACCGTGCGGCACCCAACCCGCGCCGCCACGTGGACGGCGCATCAGTATCGCCGCAACACGATGAACTCCGCCATCGCCGTAAGCGACGCCTTCGCGTCACTCGGCGCAAGGACATCGAGCCGCGCGACGGCGTCGGCCACATAACGCTCCGCCGTGCACCGGGCGTACGAGAGGCTGCCCGTTTCCGTAAGCCACGCGCGGAGCGCGCCGTTACGCCGTACCGCCGGGTCGGAGAGCGCCTGAAGCAACCGCGTCTTGACCGCGTCATCACCCGCGCGAAGGCAATGGATCGTAGGCAGCGTAAGCTTGCCGAGGTCCATATCGCGACCGAGCGTCTTGCCGACCTCCCCACCGTCGCCGACAACATCGAGCACGTCGTCCACGATCTGAAACGCGATCCCGACCGATCGGCCGTACGAGGCGAGCGCATCCACCACGTCCGCGTCACCGTCCGCGTAGCGTCCGCCCAGCGCACAGCACGTCGCCGTCAGCGCCGCTGTCTTCCGACCGATGATGTCAAAGTACGCCGACTCGCTCAGGTCGAACCGGCCGCGAGAATGGTTCTGAAGCAGCTCGCCCTCACACACGGTGTTCGTCGTCGCACCGATGAGGCGCGACGCGTACTGGCTGTCGAGCGAACTGCACAGGTGGAAGGCGTGGCTGATGAGGTAATCGCCGAGCAGCACGGCCGAAGTGTTCCCCGCCAACGCGTTCACCGTCACGTTCCGACGCCGGGTCGACGCGTCGTCCAGCACGTCGTCGTGCGCGAGCGTCGCCATGTGCACCATCTCCACCACCGCCGCGAGCGTGTGGTGCGCCGCCGTCACGCACCCGGTCGCCCGACCGCAAAGCAGCAGCAGCGCAGGCCGCAACATCTTCCCACGGTACGATCGAACCGTCTCGCAGAGCCCGTTCACGAACGAGAGCTCGCTGAACACCTCCTCGTCAAACACGCGCGCCGCCACCGCCAGATCCGACCGTATCGGCGCATACAACTCCGCAAGCCGAGGCGACGCGCGATGGGCAACGCCCGATGGAGACATGCCGCGTACTCGTCTGCCGTGCCAACGCCGGACAACCGGCTGGAACCAAACACGGGCCGCACCCGCCGCCCGACGCCTGCCTGACGCCGGAATCGGTGCCCCCGCGCACAACCACCCAATCGCAACGGATTCTACGGAACGCGCGCGCGGCTTCCACCGGGATTTCAATGTCTTTCAAATGTTTTGAAAAACGTGTCGCTCGATCGCGACGCCGGCGTGCACGCACACACCCCTGCCCCTACCGGCCAATGGCAACACCGGATCGTGCCTCGGACCGACTTTCCAAATGGTCGGTTCTGGCACACCGGCCGCGTTTCACCGACTCGAGCGTCTGCCCCAAAGGCTGCCTCAACGGGCTGCTACGCACCGGCATACGGCCCGATCACACGCGTCCACACGTCTGCACCCCCATCACGCGCGCACGGTTCCGCGATAGCTCCGCGTCGGTCACGGCGTACGCTCGTCCGCCGCCGCCCCGCGCGTGTACGGGCCACCCCGTCCCCCCGTCTTGCGCTCAAGCCGGATCGGCCCGATCGTGATGCCGCGATCGCCCGCCTTCGCCATGTCATACACCGTCAGCGCCGCAACCGACACCCCGGTCAGCGCCTCCATCTCCACACCGGTCCGCGCCGTCGCGCGGCATGTGCACGTGATCACGAGCCGTCCCGTTGCCGTCCCCGATGCATCCGTCAACCGCTCGAACTCGATCCCGACCCAATCCAGATCGAGTGGGTGGCACAGCGGGATCACCGCGCCGGTTCGCTTCGCCGCCATGATCCCGGCCAACCGCGCCGCGGCGATCGCATCCCCCTTGGGCAACGTGTCCGCCATCAACGCGTCGAGCACGTCGACCCGCATCGCGACCTCGGCCGACGCGACGGCCTCCCGCCGTGTCACCGCCTTCTCCGACACGTCGACCATGCGCAGCACGCCGCCCGTGGTCACATGCGACAGCTCCCGTGTCGGCGTGTTCTCGGCCATCGTTGCCTGCCTGCCCGACCCCCGCGCGGCGCGGCACGGGACGTTGCCGCCCCCGGCCGGCGTGATACGGGACGTTGCCGCCGCCGGCTTGCGATACGGGACGTTGCCCGCGCCGCCCGATGCGACCGGCGCCCGACGCGCCGCCGCGATACGGTTCTTTATCGGCGCATCGCGCTTGTGCGCCGTTCCCAGTCACGTTCCCGCCCAACCCATCCGATACGGGGTTGATGGATGCGTGTCAACCAACCGGATCGGTGGCGACGGCCATCGCCATGCGCGCGTCGCCGCACCCCACGCAGCGCTTCGCGCGCTGGTTCGTGGAGGCCCGCGCCCATCGTGTCATTTGCCTCGTGCTCGGCGTCTGGCTCATCAACATCTTCGATCTTA
>JBHHVO010000340.1:0-3658 GCA_046754365.1 Phycisphaerae bacterium
CCGGGTTCCCGCCGCCGGGCGACTTGCCGTTTCCCCCGCCGCCCGGCGGGGGTCTGCCGCCCGGCGCGCCGCCGCTGAATCCGGGGGACGTGCCGGTGGATCCGGCGGCCGGCCCGGATGGATTCGATCCGACGGGGCTTATCCTTGTTTCCGCGGAATCAATCGTGGGGCTCGATGTGTTTCGGGAGGGCTTCACGCGTGTGTTCGGGACGGATGTGCCGAATCAACATTATGATCCGTCGGGTGATCCGTTCTACGACGACATCAACGACAACGACGTGCACGACCCGGACGAGCCGACGGGTCAGTTCAGGCCGATGTTGTTCAACCTGAACGACTGGCGTTCGACCGACCTTCGGCTCTACTATCGGCGTGCGGATACGAACGGTGCGATCGGCTTCGAGGATGTGGACTTCAGCGCCGACACGCCTTTGACGCTGGATGGCGTGGCGCTGGTGCCGAGGAACTACAAGCCGCGGCTGAATGCGTTCCGGTTCGGGCGGCCGAACACGGCGATCAACCTGCTGACGGCGTTTCTGCCGCCGGAGTTTTTCGACGGTACGCACCTGCTCGTGCCGAGCACGAAGGTGGATGTGTTCAGCGCGATCGCGATCATCAACCTTGTTATGGATCAGGTGTTCAACGTCGAGGCGGACATCGACATCGACGGTGTCGGACCGCTGCCGAAGAAGCACATGGTGATCGATGCGCACATGTTCGTCGCGCCGGTCGGCGATCCGTTCGTGCTGCTCCTGAAGGGCTTCGCGGACCGGTCGGTGGTGGCGCCGCCGACGCAATAGCGCCGTGCGGGGCGGGCGTGCTGGGGTGACCGGGTAGTGCGTTGTCACGCGTGAAGGGACGGGTCCTGCGGGCCGCGACCGTGAGGGACGCGAGGGAGGAACGTCACTCGCGGCGCGAAAGAACCGGTCGCTTGCCTCGCGGCTCGATTCGCCACGACCCATCGCACCATCGGTGATGACGCACTAGCTGCCGGTGGCGTCGGATGACGGTTGCGGTCGCGCCTTGGCGGTGTCGGGTGTGGTTGCTCCGGCGGTGTCGGTCGGTCGCGCGGTGACGGTGGCGGGTGGGGCGCCGGTGCCGTCGGGCGCGGCGTCTTCCGCATCGCGTGTGGCGGCTGCGGTCTCGGGCGCGGTGTCGGCCGTGTCGGGCGGTGGCTCGGGCTTGGTGTCGGCGGTCGCGGCGTCGGCGGGCTCGGGGGTTCGTGTTGCGGCGTCTTGTGTTTCGTCGCGTGCTGCGGGTTCCTCGTCCTGGTCGTCGAACTGGATGTCCTCGAGGTCGATGGCGTCGACGTCGCGTCGGAGGAGGCAGTAGACGATGGTGGACGTGGTGTAGTAGTACGACGCGAGGAACGACCACATGAGGCCTACGGCGAAGAGGACGTAGACCCCGATGACCAGGGCGGGTATGCGCTCAAGCCATGGGAGCTGGGCCCAGTCGGGCGCGGCGTAGACGGCGCTGGGTCCGCCTGCGGGCCAGAGGGCGGCGAGCTTGCCGGTGCCGTTGCCATAGGTCCACCACTTCGTGCCGAAGTCCACGACGGCGTGCGTGGTGAGCAGCATGAACTTCGTGACGGCGCCGACGACGACGAAGCACGCGACGCCGAACGCGACGGCGACGATGGCGTAGAGCACGGCGCGCCACACGCGGGTGACGATGTAGTTGAGGCTCCGGCTGAACGCATCAAACGCGTCGATGCCGTCGACGGCGATCGCGGGCCAGAACAGGTGCCCCCCCACCGTTAGCCCGAGCAGCAACAGCGTGATGAGCAACCCGCCGAAGAGCGCGAGGAAGAACAGCACGGCGCCGAGCCAGTCGAGGACCGGGACGCGGATGAGCACGGCGCCACCGATCGCCATGAGCGCCGCGGACACGAGCACGAGTACGAGCGGGATGCCCGGCGCGGCGAGGAAGCCGCCGAGCCACCGGCCGCGGGCGTAGTCGATCGCGGCTGCGACACCGATCGGCTCGCCGCGCGTGAATTGCACCGCGGCCATGCGGCACACGGCGCCGCCGGCGATCGACCATATCAGCAGACAACCGAGTCCGAACACGAGCGCATACCAGGGGTGTGTGGTCATCGGCCAGACCGCCTGACGGACGATCATGGCGGCGCCCTCGAACGGCGTGGTGACGCGCGGGCCGGGTGGGATCGGCATCGCGAACGCGCCGGCGCCCTGCGGCAACCACGACGCGACGAACGATGAGATCGCGCGCTGCTCGCCGGCCCGCCAGACCTTGAACGGTCCGGTGCCGTCGGCGAGTTCGGCTCCGACGGTGAGCGGCGATCCCGCGTACGCGGCGACGTCGGTTGCCGTCACGCCGGCGTCGGCGGCTACCCAGATGGTGTCCAGGAGCGTTCCGAACGCGAACGTGATGAGCAGCGCGGCGAGGGCGACGACGAGCTTGGCGGGCTGGAGCGCGATGCGAAACGCCCGCGCGAGATGGGGCAACCCGGATGCGTCATACCAACCGGTATACGGTGATGTCGCTTCATGTTCCGACATGGCGTTCTCCTTGACTCCGTCCGCCGCGCGGGGCGCCGCCGGCGCGGACCGACCGACCGCGCATGACCCCGGCGCCCGCGCCCAGGTCGGCGCCGGCGTGCAGCGTACGGCTCGCGGCCCGCACATAGGCCGCAGGCGCCTGCGGCGTATGGCCCGCGGCCGGCGTATGGGCCGCAGGCGCCGGACAGGTTATCCATCCGGGTAGGCCGCGTCAAAGACTCGGGGACGTGGAAATGCCGCACGGCGCCTGGCGGTACAGCGCCATGTCGTGACAAACCGGTAGCGCAGGGATGTTGCGTGCGTCGTTATCGCCGCTCGTGCAGGCTGGAAGCCTGCGGTACGAGTGGCCGTGCCCTGTAGCGCTAGTCCGGCAGCGTGGCGCCGTTCCATACGTCATAGACGCCCGCGCCGTTGAGGAGGTCGATGACGCGGAGGATGTCGGTCGCGTTCGCCACGCCGCTGCGGTTGATGTCCATCTGGTAGATGGCGAGGGGATCGCCCACTTTGTTTAGGCCATCGACCAAGGCTAGGACGTCGGTCGCCGTGCTAGCGCGGTTGCCGTTCACATCCGCAGGAAGATAACCGAGTCGAACGCTCGTACCACTCGGGATGTGCGTGAGGATGGTCCAGGCTCTCAGGGGGATCGAGTCGCGAAGTGCCGGGAATCCAGTCTTGAGAGGCGCTCCGGGAACCGCCGGTTCGGTTTTTTTCAGGCTCACAGCGGTCCCTGTCGAGCTGACGATCATCGGGTCCCCCACCTCCAGTAAGAGGTGGGCCACGCGCGTGCTTCCTTACGGGCGCGGCTCGGTACTGCGTCAGGCGTCGTCGGTGAGGCCGGACATGAGGTCGGCGATGAAGTCGCCGGCGGTGTCGATGACGGCGTGGCGGGGTAGGCGTTGTGACACGGCTTCGTTGATGCGTCGGACGAGCGCGCTGCCGACGATGGCGCCGTCGGCGAAGCGGCAGACGTGTCGGACGTGGTCGGGTTTGCTGATGCCGAACCCGACACAGACGGGGAGCGCGGCGGCGGTTTGGAGGCGGGCGACGTCTTCGGCGAGCGCGCGGGGGCGTTGCGATCGTTCGCCGGTCGTGCCGGCGACGGCGATGCGGTATACGAAGCCGGACGACGCGCG
>JBHHVO010000341.1:0-3656 GCA_046754365.1 Phycisphaerae bacterium
TGACGTTTTCCGGCGGTTCGAGGCGACGTTCGGCGGCGGGGAACTCGCGGTGGTGGCGGTGCACGCGGGCGCGGCGGGGTCGGATCGGTACGCGGAGCGTTCGGACGTGTCGGTGCGACAGTCGGATGTGTCCGGGATAGGGTCGGACGTGTCGAGGGTGCGGTCGGGTGTGTCGCCGCGGGTGTCGGACGTTGGGGTCGCGGCGGTGGGGGACGGTGTGCCTTCCGATGCGATGTTGGCGGTGGTGTCGGCGCTGGCGGCGGCGGCGAAACGGCTTCCTGCGGTGGCGGGTGTGCACGCGGTGACGGAGATACCGTCGGCGGTGCGGGTGTTGCTCGGGCGTGGTTTGATGGCGCACCCGCTGGTTCGTGGGAATCTTGTGAGTCGTGACGGTCGCACGGCGGCGATCGTGCTGGAGATGGCCGGCGGGTCGGATGGTGCCGGTGATGTGTCGCCGGGTGGAGGCGATGCATTGGCCGGCGGGCGGGCGGCGTCGGGTGTCGCGGGTGGTCCCGTGGGGCGTGCGGCGACGGTGGCGGCGCTTCGTGGGATGGTGTCGGCGGCGCGGCGGGCGCATCCGGAGATGACGATTTTTCTCGGTGGTCCGTATGTCACGCACATGGACATGCATACGTATGTGGACCGGGATCTCGTGGTGTTTACGTGTGCGGCGGTGGTGTTGTTGGCGGTGGCGTTGTGGGTGGTGTTCGGTCGCGTCCGGCCGATGGTGTACGCGGTGGGTTCGGCGGTGACGGCGACGTTGTGCGCGTTGGGCGTTGCGTCGGTGTTGGGTTTGGGCGTCGCGCTGGTGGTCCAGATGATTGTGATCCTCGTGACGGTGCTTACGGTGGCGAACTGTGTTCATCTCGCGGTCGGTGGCGAGGCGTTGGCGTCGCGTGGCGCGTGTCGGGATGTGGTCGGTCTGACGCGGGGGACGCTGTTGCGGCTGGGGTGGCCCTGCGTGGCGGCGGTGGTGACGACGGCGGTGGGTTTCGGGTCGGTGTCGGTGTCGCCGATTACGCCGGTTCGGGTGTTCGGGGTGTTGATGGTGGTTGGTCTTGTGGCGGGATTGTTGTTTTCGTTTGGGGCGGTGTCGGTGGTGTTTTCTGGCGCGGCGGGGCGGGGTGCGGGGGTGCGGCGCGGCGCGGGTGTGCGGTCGCGGCTTGTCGGCGTGGGTCGGTGGTCGCTTCGTCGCCGGGTGTTGGTGGTGTTGGTGTTCGCGTCGGCGGGGGTGTTGTCGGCGGTGGGGGCCGGCCGGCTGTCGTTCGAGAGCGATTTTCTCAAGAACTTTCGCGCGTCGAGCGCGGTGCGCCGGACGTATGCGTTCATCGAGTCGCACCTGACGCCACTGGGTTCGATTGACGTGATCATCCGGTCGCGTGACGGTGCCAGTGTGTTGACACCGGATATGGTGCGGCGCGTGGATGCGCTCGGCAAGCGGCTGACGGCGGCGCACGCGCCGATCAAGAAGGCGATGACGCTTGCGGACGTGGTGACGCTTTCGGGGGGTTCGCTGCCGACGGTGGGGTTTGATCTTCGGCTGCGTGTTGCGGCGGCGTCGGCGGCGCTGGGCGGGTCGTTCGTGCGGGGGTTCGTGACCGACGATCGGACGGCGATGCGTATGAACCTTCGCGCGGTGGAGGGGTACGACGTATGGGAGAAGCTTCGGATGGCGGCGCAGATCGAGCGTACGGCGTCGGCGGCGCTGGGTGGGGATTATGCGGTCACGGTGACGGGCTTGTATGTATTCTACGCGAAGCTCATGGCGGGTCTCGTGCGGGATCAGTACCGTTCCCTAGGGATTTCGGTGGGGCTCGTGTTTGTGGTTCTGGCGGCCATGCTGCGCTCAGTGAAGGCGGCGGCGGTGGCGATGGTCGTGAACCTCTGGCCGGTGTTGCTGTGTATCGGGGCGATGGGTTGGTTGTCGATTCCGGTGAACACGACGACGGTGATGATGTTGTCGGTGACGTTCGGGATCGCGGTGGATGACACGGTACATTACATGTGGCGGTGTCGCCGGGAACTGGCGACGTGCGGATCGTACGGCGGCGCGGTGCTGCGGTCGCATGCGGGCGTCGGTCGGGCGTGTTTGTTTACGACGGTGGTGATTGCGGGGGGATTTTGGATACTCATGTTGTCGCAGTTTCTGCCCACCGCGTATTTCGGTGGATTGATTGGTTTTACGCTGTTGGGCGCGCTGGCGGGCGACCTCGTGTTGTTGCCGGTGTTGATGGTGGTATTCAAGCCGTTCGGTGCAGCACGGACGCATGGCGGCGGGGTTGGATGAGGCCGTGTGTTGGGGCGGCGTTGCCAGCGCGGTCGACGTCGACCTATGCGAGCTCGCCGAGTTTGTGACGTATTTCACGAACGTGTGATGGGGGAATTGAGCGCTTGGCGCGGGGGCGGGCGTGGTATATCATGGTTTGCGGTGCTGGGTGTTTCGGGCGCCGGGCTTTCTGTTGGAGAACGAGGCGGGCATAGCGGGGGCGATCCATGCACGCACGATCGATTGTATTGACCGGACTCGTAACGTTGGTTGCGGTGAGCGCCGCGCGCGGGTGGGATGATCGTGTCGGGAGTGTCGCGGGCGTGTGCGGGCCGGGCAACGAGAATTCGTGCTGCTGGGGCTGGGACACGTTCACGCCCGGGTGCGACGATGTCGCGTGCTGCGAAGAGGTCTGCGCGTTTGATCCGTTCTGCTGCGCCGTGCTCTGGGACCAGATCTGCGCGGGCGAGGCGCTGGGCCTCTGTGACGTCTGCGCGCCGGTGTGCGGCAACGGCGCGTGCCAGGCGAACCAGAACTGCGCGACGTGCCCGGAGGACTGCGGTGATTGCGATGCGCTGAGCTTTACGCCCGGGCACGTGTTCGTCGTGCAGCCCGACTGGCACTGCTGTGAGCTCGTCGGGTTCGACCGGATCTGGGAGGTGGACCCGGAAACCGGCGATGTGCAGCTCTTCGGGGTCGTCGAGGGACAATGGTGCGCGTGTATGACCGGCCTGGCGTTTACGCCGGACGGTAGGTTTCTGCGCGTGTCGATGCCGTTCACGAATCAGATTCTCGAGTTCGACGCGGCCGGGCACTTCGTCGTCGTGCTCGACGGCGACGACGGCATCCGGTTCCCGACGGGGCGCAACAACCTCGCGTACGACGCGGAGGGCGCCTTCTATGTGATCAACCAGGGCGCGCTGAACATCCTTCGCTTCCCGGCGGACGGCGGTCCGCCCAGCGTCTTCGCCGACTCCGCCGACGGGGTCACGGGGGTCGGTGCCCTCGCGTCCGTCCCCGACGGTGACATCTACTACGCGGCTGACCAGGGCGATGTGTTGCGCATCACGCCCGACGGCGACGTATCGACGTTCATCGAGGATAGTCCCACGTTCTTTGCGACGAGCCTTGCCGCGGACGGGTGTGGCCTGCTCTACGTCGGGTACGCGGCGGAAGGAGCGATACTACAGTTTCACGCGGGGGATCCCGCGTCTGGAGTTCCGATTGGACTCGCGCCATCGTTCACGACGACCCTCGCCATGTGCCCCGATGAGACGTGTTTGTACCTTGCTCGGTTCGACGCGCTGTTCCGCGTTGATACTGCCGACGGGTCAGCACATCTCGTGGCGCCGCTGGTCTTCGACCCGCCTGGGCAACCGGTGGGGATCGC
>JBHHVO010000342.1:0-3608 GCA_046754365.1 Phycisphaerae bacterium
GGGGCGCACGCGGGTGCATCCGTTGGGGCGGAGTGCCATCCCCCGGCAGACGCGAGAAAACACGAGTCCACCCAATCCACCCGAAGTCGACGGCGCCGGCCCAGGCGTGGCGTCTCCGGACCGCCTCGCACGGACGGGCATAAGAAAACCGCCGCGCCCCGGTGGGGCGCGGCGGTATCGTGTTATCCCGGCCGTCGCGCTCAGGTGTGCGTGACGGCCCCCGTCCGGCCAGGGGACGCGCTCGAGGACGACCAGACGCCAGGGCGGTCCGACACGAGCGCGAGCGCAAGTGTGCCGTCACTCTCGCATCTGCGGGCACTGCTTAGTCGGTGCCCCCCTTCTCGGACGTGGGGGGCGCGAATCCCGCGTGCTATGCCCATCCCCGACGGCCAAAGCCACCGTGCGCCCCACCCGCTGGATTGGGCGCGACGCAACACTACTCCGGCAACGACGCCCCGTTGTACACGATGTAATCGCCCGCTCCGTTGAGCAAGTCGATCCCGCGCAGGATGTCCGACGCGTTGGCCATGTCGCTTCGGTCCAGGTCGGTCTGGTACATCGCGAGCGGATCGCCCACGCCGTTGAGGGCATCGATAAGCGCGAGGATGTCGTTCGCGTTACTCAGCCGGTCGTTGTTGACGTCGGCCGGCAGATAGCCGAGGCGAATGCTCGTGCCGCTGGCGATGTGCTCGACGGTTGTCCAGACGAGCGTGTTGACGGGCTGGTCGAACGCGACGGTAAGTGTCGAACCGTTCGACGTTACGTTGACGATGGCCGGCGGCTGGCCGCCGTCGGACTGTGACACCGCCAAGTCCGCCGCGGTCACGCCGGCTGTATCTCCGTCAAAGACCAGGTCGATCGTATCCCACCCGTCGACGTTCTCGCCGCTCGGCTCGCTCGGCTGCCGCGCATCGATCGCACCGTCGGGCGGATCGCTTGACACGATCGCTACGTTCTCCATCCCGGCGGGCCCGTCGATCGAGATCGTCATGGCTTCCGGCATACCCGGCTTGAAGAGCCCGAGCGACCCGTCCATCGTCGCCGGTTCGGATTCGGAATCGAACCAGAAGTTGTACATCGCCCCCCACCGCAGGGCGCTTGCGTTGGCATCCTGGGCGAACGGCGTGGTCGACCATGTGATGCCGGCATCATCCACGGTCACCGACCAAGGCGCGTTGGAATACGGTGAACCGCTGTGGCGCTCCACCGCGTGGAACCCGACGTTGAATGCGCTCGCGCCCGGTCCCATCGGCACCGTAAACGTACCCGCCGCTCGATCCGAGTTGAGGTTGAAGACCGCATACTCGTAGTGGAACACGCCGGCGAGCGGGCCACGAACACTCCACGCAATCCAAAACCGGCGGTCACCGGGCACATCGATCGGCATGGCCTGGGCGGACGAGTTGGACTCGGGCCACGCGAGGATCGCGGGTTGCATCTGCACGGTGGCGCCGGTGACGGTCACGATGAAGTTGCCCTGACCGTTTTCCGTGACGGTGGCGGGCCGATACGACGCATTGTTGTCCTGATTCCCGGCGGCCGCGTCGTCCTGCGTCACATACTGCCCCTCGACGAAGTAGAGTGCGCCGGCGTTCAACGCCGGATCGAGGTCCTCATTGTGGACCTGAAGCCGCCGCGACAGCCCGTTCTCGACCGGTGGCGCCGACCACGGGTATGGGAACACGCCGGTGGTCGGGTTCACTTGCCAGCGGGGTCCCAGAAGGCTCTGCTGACCGTTCAAGCCGGTGGAATAGGGATCGGAACACCCAACGCCGAGGCTCTGCTCGCATCCGCCGCCCGTCGGCGTGCACGGCGGACATACATTGAGTTGCAGCGCACAGAAACCGTGCTTGAGGAAGCTCATGCCGACTTGCTCGATGCGCAAATCGGAAATCCGGTACAGGCTCTGCCCGATGACGGGGTGCTTGTTGTTATTCTGCTGCCAGAGCAGCGGCACGGTGCCGATGTTGCACGACGTCGTCGCGACCGAATACGCCGAGATGCCGTTGATGTTCGCGAACCACTGCGCCGCGGGAAGATCACCCACTATGACATCCGGACCCTCGCCGCCGCCCGCGACGACGCCGCCGCGCGGCGCCGCTTCAAACGCGCCGGCGCCGGCGGGCGCATCGGACGCGGCCATCCGGGCCTCCGCCGTAACCGTCCCCAACAGCGCCCCGGCGGCTTCCGGAATACCGAATTCCGCAGCCCAAACGTCCGAGAGCAAGACATCGGCCGACAATAAGAACACCCGCGCGTCGGGAACGAAGTCGGCTACGACCGCCGACAGCTCAAACGCCGGACGCTGCGTGCCCAACATGTCGAACACCACCCAAGCACCGTCGTCGCCCACGCGCAGCGCGAAGTCGCCGACCCGCATCGTCGTGTCGTCGTGCTGTAGCGCCACGGCACCACGCGTCTGCAACGAACCGTCCGGCCGATATGCGACGCCGTCATCTTCCGCGACCATGCGGAACTTGGCATCCGGATCGACGACAACCGAGACGTACGCGACGCCGTCGCCCGCGGGCGCTACGTCGTCCGAGACGATGCGCCACCCGATCGCGTCGAGCGCGGCATGCGACAAAGCGAAGTCGACGGCGCCGTCGTCGACCGCGTACGCCGGCGCGCGGTCGGCGTCGCCCTGCGGGGCCGCCGACGCGAGCCCCGCCGTCAGGACCGCAGCGGCGCTCCCCAGCATGAGCCGAAACATGTACCGATGCTTCCGTACCATATGTGTTCTCCTGTATACGCCTTGGGTCCGGCGGAAGATAAGCGCTTTTCCGACGACCACCCCCAGCGCAGGACGCCGTCCTGCAGGTCCACGATGCACCCTTCCGCGCAACCTGAAAGGAAGTCCGCACCGAACGTAGTACGTATTGTACGTGGAACGCGTCGCCGTTACCAGTGGCGAACGGTTTTTTTTCGGACGTGAGGCCGCGACGCTCGTTCCGACTACCACGCGCAGCCGTGGACGCCGCACATGGGCGACGAAATGCGAACAACATCGTGCACCGCACCAATAAGTTCACCGTGGATGCAAGTAACACGCACGCGATGCCGTGCACATCGGACGATGCCGAGCCGGCACCGCGGCTTTACGCGATCGTGCTCGTCCATTAAACAAGTAGCCCGGTCGGCCGAACCGGGTCACGCCGCCGGTGATCCGGCCTCGTCGCGGAGTGTACGGCTTGTTGTCACCTACGTCGCCACCACCACCCGCGTCGCTGGTCGACGTGGCGCGTGTCTACTGGCCGATCCTCGTGATTTCATTCTGCGTGGCGCTCGTGGCGACGCCGCTGTGTCGCCGTGTCGCGTTGCGCCGCGGCATCGTCGACCGACCCGACGAATGGCTCAAACCGCACGGTAAGTCGATCGCGTACCTCGGTGGTGTCGCGATCTTCCTCGGCTGGGGGGCCGGGTTGGTGTACGCGCTCGCGCGGTATCCGGCACACACGGGCCCGACGGGCGCGGCGGGCGTCGGGCCGACGGTGTATTGGCCCTGGATGATCGGCATCCTGGTCGCCGGGGCGGTGATCATGCTGCTCGGGCTTGCGGACGACCTCCGTGTCATGACGCCGCGTGCGAAGCTCGTCGGGAACGTCCTC
>JBHHVO010000343.1:0-3599 GCA_046754365.1 Phycisphaerae bacterium
CCGGCTGGAAGCGGGTTCCACTTACATCCACCGGTTGGAACTTGGTGCGACACACAGAGACCGGCTGGAAGCCGGTCCCACACACGGCCGGTCCCACACACGGCCGGTCCCACACACGGCCGATCCCACACACGGCCGATCCCACACACGGCCGATCCCACACACGGCCGATGCAACTCAGTTGCTCGTGGGGGGCGGAACGTGTAGACACTTGCGGTATGGTTGACGACGGTTCGGGGCCCGGAGCAGCCGCCAGTGCGGCGGTGGCGCGACGCGAAGGGGCGTGTGCTGTGGTGGACGATGTAGCACGCGTTGTAGGTGGCGTTGCGGCATGCCATGCCGGGGGCGATACAGGCGGCGATGCCGCAGGTGACACGGCAAGCGAGGTTCCTGGTCACACGGCAGGCGATGCCGAACGCGATACAGCGAGCGGTGCCGCAGGTGCTACGGCATGCGATGCCGCGCGCGATGGGGCGGGCGGTGCGCGTGCGTCGGGTTGGTTCGGGCGTGATCGGGCGGCGCGTTCGGGATGGGGGCCCGACGGTGCGGACGATCGGCTGTATACGGCGGCGTTCTTCCGGGTGTTCGGCGCGGTTACGTTGTTCATGACGGGGACCGCGATGCAGTTTCACTTCGGTCAGTACATCGCGTACCTCGGGTACGGCGTGGACACACTCGGGCGGATCCTGAGCATCGCGATGGTGGGTACGCTGTTGATCCGGCTGCAGCTCGGGCGGTGGATCGATCGGTTCGGGTGCCGGCCGATGTGGATCGCGGGGACGGCCGCGGCGGGTTTGTCGGCGGGGGCGATGCAGTTCGCGAGCGGGCTTTGGGCGGTGGTCGCGCTTCGGGCGGTATCGACGATGGCAACGGCGGCGACGCTGACGACGGTGGCGGTGTTCGCCGCGCAGATCGCGCCGGTGCGTCGTCGTGCGGAGAGCATCGGCACGCTGGGTCTGGCGGGTCTTTTGGGGATCATGATGGGGCCGACGATCGGTGACTGGATCTTCGCGGGTCGGACGGACACGATCGGTCCGTACCGGGTGTTCTTCTCGTCCGCGGCGGCGTGCTGCGCAGCGTCATGCCTGGTGGTGGCGTGGTTCGGGCGTGGCGGTTCGATGGGTGGGATCGGTGGAGGGGTGGCAGCCGGTGGGGGCGGTGATGTGGTGGGGCGTGGCGGCGTGTCGGTTGGCGGTGGGCGCGGTGCATCGCCGCTACGCATCGCGGTTCGTCACTGGCCCGGGGCGGTGATGCTTGTCGGGTTCGTGTTCGCGATGGTGTTTTGCGTGCAGAGTCTGTTTCTGGAACGTCTGGCGGAACAGCGTGGGTTTCACGACATCAAGGTGTTCTTCGTGGCGTACAGCCCGACGGCGATCGGGCTTCGGATCGCGCTGCGTCATCTTCCCGCGCGGTTCGGGCGGACGCGTACAATGCTGTTGGGCATGGGGCTGCTTGCGGTTGGTCTGTTGTGTCTTGTGGGTGTTCGGCAGGCGTGGTGGCTTGTGTTGCCGGGTGTGCTGATGGGCGCGGGTCACTGTTTCGTGTTTCCGTCGATGGTGGACCTTGCGGCGGAACGGCTGCCGGCCGCGCACCGGGGGATTGGGACGTCGCTTATCCTCGGTGCGTCGGATGCGGGGATGTTGGTGGGGTATGCGTCGCTCGGTGAGATCATCGACCGGGTCGGGTTTGGCACGTCGCTTGTAGCGCTCGCGGGGACGGTGGTGGCGGCGAGTGGGTTCGTGGCGGTGGCGCGTCGGCATGCTGTGGGTTCGGGGCGTGCGCGGTCGGCGTCGGCCGGTTCGTCGTGACGTGTTGGATAGAACAGGCGACCGCGGCGAGGGGGGCGCGCGCCGGGAGAGCCCGGCTGGAACCCGGTGCCACATCGATACGGCGTGTGCCGTCTGGTGTTAGAAGTAGATCGGTTGGTCGAAGCGGAGCCCGACGCGGACGTTGTCGGCGACGGCGCGCTCGGTGCGGATGACGGTGCCGGAGAGGACCAGGCCCTTGAGCGGCTTGAGGTCGTCCGGGATGGCGTTTTGATCAAGGTACAAGTCGAGGCAGCTACCCAGGGCGACGTCTCCGGAGGCGGGGACGCGAACGCGCATGCCCCCGGGTCCGATGCATTCGGCGAGGCCGTCGACGGGTGGGAGACCGCGAGAAACGGTGAGTTCGGCCGGTATCGACACGGCCTTCCGCGGGTGCTCGCGGCGGTCGCATGGCGGCGACGCGTCGTGTGTCGTGGCGGGTACGTCGAGGACGGTCGTGGCGCCCGGGGCGGGCGGGTGTTTGGTTGTCAGCATGAATCGGCTCCCGAGGTCGGTCCGGGGGATGCGTCTCTTTTCGGACGACGGGCCACCACGCTCCGGTCGGCGCCCGCCGGTTCGCGCGCCACGCAAACCCCGAGGACGCATACCAGTATACACCGTCGCGGCGGGGGGTCAATACCGTACGCAACGCGATGCGGCGCATGGGTTTGGGGGGCGTGGCGGCGGATCGGCGGGCGGTTGGCAGGCGGATCCGGCCTGGGCCGGCGGTGCGTCCGGGTGTCCGGCGTGTGATCGGCGCATACGCACGGCCCGGGTGCCGAATGCTACCGGGGCGGCCGCTCGCGGGCGTAGCGCCGTCGCGTGGCGGCGGCGACGAGGGCGAGCAGGGCGAGCGTGGCGGGTTCCGGCCCAACGGGGATGTCGACGCGGTTGTCGCCGATGAGGCCGGCGTTGTCGAAGCGCCAGTCGGTTAGCGGATCGTTGTCATCGACGCCGAAGCCGAACTTGAGGCTCATGCCGAAGTTCGGGTCGGTCTCGGTGGGGTCGGCGACGCTGAGGATGCCGTCGACGTCGGTCGTGTTGAACGTGATCCAACCGAGGAACTGGGGACCGTCGGACAGGTTGATCATCAACCCCGACGGGAGGAAAAACGGGATCCAAACCATGTTTGGCTGGGGCAGCGCCGGGAACTCGACGTACCCCCCCCAAGGCCCGCCGCCCGGGTCATTGAAGTCGAACTCGGGTGGGAGATCGAGGCCGGTTGTGGGTTGGAAGTCCAACTGGATGCCGCGAAGCACAACCGGGTCGTTGACCGGTGGGTCTGCGATTTCGGCGGTGATGGCGGCCGTCACTGTTTGATCCGGCAGGTAGCCCGCGGGTGGGATCGGTGGATCGAGGGTGATGAGGCCCTGGCCGTTTTCCTGGGCATGTGCGCGCGGGGGCGTGGCGGCGACGACAACAAGAGACAACATGGGAATCAGCAATGCGCGCGTTGACATGACGACGCCTCCCGCATGTGCGTGACACGAGGTGACTTGCATGGGAAGGTACGCGCCCCGTCGTGGGCGGGACCTTCCACGGTTTCTGCAGGATACCGCGTGTGGTCGCCGCGCCAAGGGCTGCGGCCGGGTCAGTTACCGGCGGGTCGCACTTTGGGTGGTGGGTCTCGCGAGTTGGAGGCCTGTTCCGAGCCGCAAAGGGGCGGCACCGGGAACCCGTCGCTCACGCTCGGGGCTCTGAATCGAGTGTGCGGTACCCGTCGCTTGCGCTCGGGACTCTGAATCGAGTGCGCGAGCGCTTAAGACGTGCGGGGGCCGGATGCTAATACGGGGG
>JBHHVO010000344.1:0-3561 GCA_046754365.1 Phycisphaerae bacterium
AGTAGACGGCGAGGAGTTGCTCGGGCGGCATCATGCCGTCACCGGAGGACCAGTGCATGCGTGACCAGAGCCGCATGAGACCGGCGGCGGGCGCGTGTTCGAGCATAAGTGCGTCGAGCGGCATGCGGAACCGATCGCAAAGACCGTACCGCCGGAGGGCTCGAAGTACGCCACGCGCGGCGTGCTGGCCGGGGCGCGTGCGGCAGAGTGTATAGTAGCAACGGGCGAGCATCGACATCGTTTATGGTCTCGTGTCAAGCGTCATGGGCCGGTACGGTGGCGTGGCCTTGAGCGCGCGGCGCTCGCCAGCCGAAGAGTACGAGTGTGGATCCCATCCATCGGTCGAGCCGCGACGGGCGTCCGGGGTCGTCGAGACGCCTTGCGAACACGCGCCGATACCAGGACGCGTGAACGGCTTGCCCGAAGGCCATCGTCATGGTTTCGGATTTGACGAAGCCGGCCCGCACGGCGCGACGGGTGAGCTCGCGGCGGGTGTAGGGCTGCTCCATGCCGTACGGCCACCAGCCGCGCAAGTCGAGGTACGCCTTCCAGAGTCGGTACGGCAGGCACGCAGCGTTGGGTACGCTGATGACGGCGAGGCCGCCGGGGCGCAACACGTCGTGGTGCGCGCGAACGACGCGTGTGCGCATGCGGCCGCGAAAGTGCTCGATGACACCGTACGACGCAGCGACGTCGAACCGCGCCGCGTAGTCGTGCAGTCCCTGCGTGAGGTCCGCGCGGGCGTACGTCGCGCGCAAGCCAAGGCGGTCGAACCGCCGCCGCGCCTGTGACAACGCGCGGTCGCTGTAGTCCAAGAGGGTGACATCCGCGCCGCACCTGGCGAGCAGCACGGACACATCGCCGCGTCCGGAGCCGAGCTCGACGGTCCGGAGGCCACGGATCGACCCGAACGTCGACGTCAGGCGATCGACGATGCCCCCCCAGCGCGGGTGTTGCAGCTCGCGTGCGAGCCGTGCATCGTCTTCGGCAGCGCCGGGGCAATACTGCCAGACGCGGTCCCAGACGTGCGTGCCGGTCGCTGTCGGTGACGGCGGACCTGACGCGTCGGACGCTGCGTGGGCGGGCGGGACCATCGAGGGTTTGTCCCACGGTGCCGCCGATGCGCTCGCGGGAACGGCCGGTGGGGCGGAAGACATCGTGTCGTCATGAACGGTCGCGGTCATGGTGTCGGGTCAACGCGTCTGTTCGTGATTCGTCTTGCCCCGTGTAGCGGCCGCGTTGGCCCCCCGGAGCCGGTTCGGGTCGCGTGGTGGGTGGCCATCATCTGCTCGCTGGTCGCCATAGGGTGGTCGCCTTACGGGTCCACCAACGCGCGGCCGCATCGGCCAGGTCGGCGAGTGTTCCGGCGGCTGGTCGGTACCGCCACGATTCGGCGAAGCGGCCGACCGCCTCGTGATACGCGCCGGCGCGGTACGCGTCGTAGCCGAGCTGACGGCACGCGCGGGCGAGGTGTCTGCGGATCGTGCGGCGTGATCGGGGGTCGACGTCGCGAAACGTCGTGCGGATGTCGAGGAGGAGTTTGCGGAGGCGGACCGTGTTGCGGTGGCTGTCGGTGCGCGTCGCGCTGCCTTCGACGTGGTGGTGCAGGCAGAGCGGTTCGTCGACGAACCCACAGCGGCACGCGCGGGCGACGCGGAGGTAGAACAACCACTCGGCGGCGTAGGACGGGTCGGCGGCGAAGCGAATCGTGTCGCCCAAGACGTCCCGGCGCACCATGCCGACGATCGTGGCGACGAAATACCGCCGGATAAGCCACGGGAACAGGTCGCCCGTGCACACGCAGAGTCCTGGCGCGACGACATCGTGGGGTACCCGCCGCGCGATCGGGCTGAGCGTGTCGGCGGCGCTGGCGTGCCGGACGCCGCGTGTGTCGATGTAGGCGTAGTCGCTGTAGACGAGACCGAGTTCGGGCCTGAGCTCGAACAGCGCGATTTGTCGTTCGAGCTTGCGGGGCAGGTATTCGTCGTCGGCATCGAGGAACGCGACGAGCGCGCCGCGGCTGGCGTCGATCCCGGCGTTGCGGGCGCCGCCGCAGCCTGTGTTGGACTGGTATCGGTAGCGTAGTCGCGGCCCGAGCTTCTGCGCGTAGCGGCCGACCAGCTCGCTCGTTCCGTCCGTGGACCCATCGTCGACGAGCACGATTTCCCAATCATGAAACGTCTGGCGTATGACGGAGTCGAGCGCGCGGGGCAGCATATCCCGGCGGTTGTAAGTCGGTATGACAACGGACACGCGTGGGGCAGTCACGGTGTGCAGAGCTCCCGGCGGCATGTTTTGGTCGTGGATGCGGCGGTGGTTCGGGCGGCCACGTCGTCCAACACGCGGGCGAGCGCATTCGTAAGCACGGGCCGGGTGTAGGGTTCGATCCGCGCGCGGGGGGCGCCCGACAATGGACGCCCTGCGTGCCAGGCGTCGTAGAGTCGCGTGATGGCGCAGGCGATATCGTCGGCATTGAACTCTACGGCCATACCACCGCGGGTCTCGTCGAGGATGCGCGATACTTCGCAGTCCGGCGGACCGACCGCGAGAATTCGGCGGCCACTGGCGAGGTATTCGAAGAGCTTGCCGGGTATGACAGACGCACCGCGGGGACCGTCCGGCACGCCCAACAAGAGCGCATCCGACACCATCATGTCACGCACCGCGTCGGCGTGCGGGCGGTAGTCCAGGTGCTCGACCGCGACGCCGGTGGACGCGAGCGCGGCGGCTGCGGTTCGGGCGATGTGGCCTACGACCCGGACCTCGATCCCGGCGCGGTACGCGGGGGCTTGCGCGACGCATCGGCGCAAGCCGTCGAAGAGGGCGTCGCTGGCGACCCACCGATCGAAACGCCCGAAGAATCCGAGCACGAAGCGGCCGCCCCGGGGCGTTGGTGTGGTCGGCCGTTGGATGAAGTCCTGCGGATCAAAGCCGTTGGTAATTGTGACGAACTTGTCGGCACGGTCCGGGACGTGGCTCGCCAGGACCCGCGTCTGTTGCGGTGATACGCCGATAACGGCGTCGGCGGTGTCGAGAATGTCTTGTTCGAGGTCGCGGTCTGCGGCGCGCCGTCTTGCGGACGCGGCGCGGTAGCCATGATCGTCGGTCCAGAGATCGCGGAAGTCGGCGACCCACGGGAGGCCGGTTCGTCGCTTGACGGCGAGCGCAAGGGCATGGTTCGACGCCGGGCTGTAGGTTGAGTACACGGCCTCGATGCGGTGGTGCTGGATTGCGGCGAGTAGCGTGCCCACGCTCTGTCTTGCCCAACGCGCGCAATCATCCGGGAACGCGCTGAGCCCCGGCCAGCGGTCGAGGCGCCAAGCCACCGCGCCGGCGACGCGGCTGGCGAGCGCCGATCGACGCGTGACGCCTTTCATGCCACCGCGTATCCGCGATCCCCAGGATCGATGCGGCGACGCATACACGATGACGTCGTCGGGCAGGTCGTCGGCGAGTGACGGATCGAGCGGCAGCCCCGGCAGCCGGTCGAGCGTCCACACGACCGGGCACCAGCCGTAGTCCGGCAGGTATTTCGCGAACTTGACGGTTCGTTGGACGCCG
>JBHHVO010000345.1:0-3548 GCA_046754365.1 Phycisphaerae bacterium
GCGGGTTCTGGCGAACGGGTGTATCGAGACGTGGTACGTGCAGGGGCTTGGTGTTTCGGACGCGCTGCCGGAGGTGTTTCCGGCGCCGCCTGTGTCGGGGTTTCGGGTCCGGCGGATCGGGATGGGCGCCATGTCGGATGGGGATCTCGAGCGCGTGTCGCGCGAGGCGCACCTGTTTCTTTCTGTGGAGGAGATGCGTGCGATCCAGTCCCATTTTCGGGGGATCGGTCGCGACCCGACGGATCTGGAACTGGAGACGGTGGCGCAGACGTGGTCTGAACACTGTGTTCACAAGACGCTGAAGAGTGAGATCGAGTATTGCGGTGAGGATTTCGGGCGGCGCGGGTGTGTGACGGTTCGGTTCGAGAATCTGTTGAAGGATACAATCGTTAAGGCGACGGAGACGCTGGCCCGCGACTGGTGCCTTTCGGTGTTTACGGACAACGCGGGGGTTATCGCGCTGGACGACGCGTACGGCATTGCGTTCAAGGCGGAGACGCACAACCACCCGTCGGCGATCGAGCCGTACGGCGGCGCGGCGACGGGGGTGGGGGGATGCATCCGCGACATCATGGGGTGTGGGTTGGGGGCGAAGCCGATCGCGTCGACGGACGTGTTCTGTTTGGCGCCGCCGGATTCCGACGCGGCGCGGCTGCCGAAGGACGTGCTGCACCCGCGGCGTGTGTATCGGGGTGTCGTGCGCGGTGTGCGCGACTATGGGAATCGCATGGGGATTCCGACGGTCAACGGCGCGGTGTACTTCGACGAGCGGTATATAGGGAATCCGCTCGTGTTCTGCGGGTGCGTCGGGTTGATCCCGCGCGATCGGATCGACAAGGCGCCGCGTCCGGGGGATAGGATTGTTGTGGCGGGCGGGCGGACGGGTCGCGACGGGATCCACGGCGCGACGTTTTCATCGGCGGAGCTGACGGACAGCCACGCGGACGAGTTCTCGCACGCGGTGCAGATCGGGAACGCGATCGAGGAGAAGAAGCTGCTTGATGCCATGTTGCTGGCACGGGATCACGCCGGGGGATGTCTGTATTCGGCCGTGACGGACTGCGGTGCGGGGGGGCTGAGCAGCGCGGTGGGTGAGATGGCGGAGCACCTCGGCGCCGTCGTTGATTTGGAGAAGGTTCCACTCAAATACAGCGGTCTGCGTTATGACGAGATATGGATATCCGAGGCGCAGGAGCGGATGGTTTTCGCGGTGCCGCCGGAACACGTGGACGCGCTGCTGGGGGTGTTTGCGGCGGAGGAGGTGGAGGCGACGGTAATCGGCCGGTTCGGGGATGATCGCGTGCTGCGTGTGCGGTACGACGGGGCGGTTGTCGGCGAGCTGGACATGGGGTTTCTTCATGACGGGTTGCCGCGTCGGAAGCGGCGGGCGACGTGGACGGGGCGCGCGGTGGTGCTTGGGTCGCGCGGTCCGCTGCAGCGCGACGCGGACGGCGACGACGCGACGCGGCGTGAAGACGCGGGATTGCCCGGCGCGTTGGGCGATGCGGCGGCGGGCGGGCGAGCGGCCGTTGCGGGACGGCCGGGTGGTGAGCGGCTGTTGCGCGCATTGGCGCGAGACAACACGGCGTCCAAAGAATGGGTGATCCGGCAGTACGATCACGAGGTGCAGGGTCGCAGCGTGGTTAAGCCGCTGGTCGGGCCCGGGGATGGCCCGTCGGACGCGGCGGTGCTGCGTCCGCGGCTCGATGGGTATCGCGGTATCGCGCTGGGGTGTGGGTTGTGTCCACACGTTGGCGACGTGGATCCGTATTTGATGGCGGTGGCGGCGGTGGACGAGGCGTTGCGGAATGTGATCAGCGTCGGTGCGGATCCGGCGCGGACGGCGATTCTCGACAACTTCTGTTGGGGCGCATGTGACACGGGGTCGGCATTGGGTGGGCTCGTTCGTGCGTGCAAGGGTGCGAGCGACGCGGCGATTGCGTATGGTTTGCCGTTTATCTCGGGGAAGGACTCGCTCAACAACGAGTTCGTGCAGGACGCGCGGGACGCCCGGCGTGTGGGTCTGCCGGCGCGGATCGTGATACCGGGCACGCTGCTGATTAGTGCCTTGGGGATCGTGCGTGATGTGCGGCGGTGCGTGACGATGGATTTGAAGCGGCCGGGGGGGTGTCTCGTGCTCGCGTCGGCGCCGGTTGATCGCGTGGGTCTGGAAGCGGCGCGGTCGATGCACGATCGCGTGGCGGCGCTGATCGCGGGTGGGCGGGTGTTGTCTTGCCATGACGTGAGCGATGGTGGTCTCGCGGTGGGGATCGCGGAGATGTGCATCGCGTCGGGGCTGGGTGCGCGGGTGGCGGTCGACCGCGCGGTGTTTGACGACACGCTGTTTGCGGAAGCTCACACGACGTATGTGCTCGAGATGGGTGAGGCGGACGCGGCGGCGTGTGGCTTGCCGGTGATCGGGCACGTCGAGGCCGCGCCGCGATTGCAGATCGACGGCGATCTGGGTGACGGCGTGCAGGAACGTGACGCGGCGCAGGGTATGGGACCGGCGGCGGGTATGGATAGGATCGATTGTGCGGTGCGCGATCTTGCGGCGGCGTGGCGATCGGAGCGGCTCTCGGCATGAGGTGGCGCGGCGATGGATAGCGTGCGTGTGCTGGTGCTTCGGGCGGCGGGGATCAACTGTGACGAGGAGACGATGCACGCGTGGCGGCTGGCGGGCGCGGCGCCGCAACTGGTGCACATCAACCGCGTCGTGGATACACCGTCGATGATCGACGACGTGGATATCGTGACGATCCCGGGCGGGTTCAGCTATGGGGACGACATCGCGGCGGGTGTGATCCTTGCGCAGCGGCTCATGGATGGGTTGGCGGAGCGGCTCCGGGGTCTGGTGGATCGTGGTGGGGGCGTGCTCGGGATTTGCAACGGGTTTCAGGTGCTGGTGAAGGCGGGGCTGTTGCCGGGTGGCCCGGAAAGCCGGCAGCTCGTGACGGTGACGTACAACGACTCGGCCCGGTTCGAGGCGCGGTGGGTCCGGCTCAAGGTCGTGACGGATCGGTGCCCGTTTCTTACGGCTGTGGGGCCGCGGCGATCGGCGGATAGGGAACCGCACGCGAACAATGGGGCGGACGCGACGTACCTCGAGTTACCGGTGGAACACGCGGAAGGCAAGGTGGTGACAGCGGATGACACCGCGCTGCGGTACCTGCGCGATAACGACCACATCGCGGTGTGTTACGTGGATGGGGAGGACGGGCCCGCGCGGTACCCGGCGAACCCGAACGGGAGCGTCGCGGGGATCGCGGGTCTGTGCGACGAGACGGGGCGCATCTTCGGGCTCATGCCGCACCCCGATCGGCATTTCGATCATACCCAGCACCCGCTCTGGACGCGGCGCCGGCCGACGGGGTCGCCGGACGGGTTGACGGTGTTTCAGAATGCCGTAGTGCATTGGCGGCGGCGGAATCGAGGAAAGGTGTCAGGAAGGTTCTAGGAACTCTCCGAGAATCTTCCTGACACCTTTTTTCTGCCCTGGCGGATCCAGATGCGCCGGAGGCAGCAGGTTTCGCCGGCGGGGAGGGAGC
>JBHHVO010000346.1:0-3544 GCA_046754365.1 Phycisphaerae bacterium
GCCACGCATTGGCCGACGGGCGGCCGGCGCACGCCCCTCGTGCGACACGAGATCGGCTGCGGATCACGGGCACATACCCCGGAGCCAACACACCCCCCAGCGGCACCTATCCCACCGGAAGCCGGCTCGGCACTCCCGGTTCATACTACCCGTATGCGCCCGGCGACACAACCCCCTATTCTTCCGATACACGACCGCCGTACGTCGCGATAACCGGCCGCGGGCCACGGCGTCCCGACGGCTCGGCCGCGCCGCGACCACGGCCCGCGCGGTCAACCACGGCGACGGCCCTCCCACCCAGCGGGTCGGACCAGCCCTCGGAGACGCGGTCCGACCGACGACGGGCTACCGATAATAGCGCGCCGCCCGGGGCGCCGGCGCCCACGACCCGACGGCGGGTCCCAATCGCCGGATCATCTCCACCGGCATGCGCCGTGAGACGCTGGTCGCCGCGGCGCGCGACCACGCCCACACGCCACCGGGACGGTCCACGACCCGCCCACGAAAAAAGGCCCCCCGCAACACCGGGTTGCAGGGGGCCGCAAGAGATCACGTTACCGCCGGGGTGCTCACCCCGTTCGGTCCAGGAAACCTACGGACACGGGCAGCTCCCGGCACACTCGTTCGCGGCCTCGCCCGCACAGATGCCGTCCCAGCTCGTATCGCAGCAGAACGGATCGATCCCGCAAACGCACGACTCGCACGCCGGATCATCGCAACCGGGCGTACCGTTGTCGAAGCAGCAGTCGCTGCCGCCACCGCCGCCGCCGCCGCAGGTGATGTTGATGTTGCCGGATCCCTGCGCGCCGTTGAAGCCACCGACGCGGATCTTGTACGTACTGCCCTGCACGACCGACGCAGTAACCTGCGACTGCAGGCCGCACGTGTCGTCATTGCAGTCCAGGATGTCGGTCGCCGGACACGCGGATCCGTTGTAGATGGCGACCTTCGTGTCGTACGCCGAGCCGCAAAGGCTTACCGTCAACGTCTCGGTGCACGTCGCGACATAGTTGAACCACACGTCCGACTGAACGTCGTCGTCGCCGAACTTGTCGCACAGCGGATTCGGCGAGCCGTCCGTCGTCGCACCGAAGTTATCGTACGCCGTATCGCCGTCGAAAATCTCGATCGCGTCCGCGCAGTTGTCATTCGGAACGCCGCCGCCGCATGTGCAGTTCGGGTCGGCCAGCGCCTCGTCCGCGCAGATGCCGTCCCACTGGCTGTCGCAGCAGAACGGATCAATCGCACAAACCGACTCGCAGCACGCGACGTCGTCGCACCCCGGCGTCCCGTTCGGCGTACAGCAGTCGCCCGCGTCGGGACCACACACCTCCGGGCACACGCCGCAGTCCGCTTCGCAGTTCACGCAGTCCTCGGCCGGGCCGCAGATGCCGTCGCCGCACACCGGCGGCGAGCAGCCCGGCGTGTTCGGGGCCTGTCCCGTGTTCAGCACGTCCACGCAATAGCACGCGCCGAACCCGAAGTCGTTCAGGTCCTGCCAGAGACCGGGATCCGGCCCGCCGTCCAGGTTCCCGTAGCCCGAACCAGTCGCACCCGTCGTCGCGCTGTTGTACGCCACGTCGAACGCAAAGCCCGTCTCCGGTACCGCCACGACCCACGCTACAGCACCACCCGGGATCGTCACCGGACTGAACACATAATCCACCGGTGCGCCGGGCGGTGCACCGACGATCGCCGGACCCAGCGACGCGAGAATCTGCGTCACATCCGGGCCGTCGCACGTCCCGCCGGTCAGGTACAGGTCCCCGACGCCCGTGTTCGTGTTGTGCGTCATCCTGATCGTGTCGACCGACTGGCCGCCCATACTCGGGAACGGAAACGCGAGCGAAACCCACTGGCCGTCCTCACACGCCTGCACGAACGCACCGTTGATCCCGACCTGAAGGTCGCACACGCCGCCAGAGTCGCACGCGCCGCACGCGGGCGGTATCCCGCAGATGTCGCAGACAACGGCCGCCTGATCCGCGCAGTTCTGATCCCATTCAATGTCGCAGCAGAACGGATCGTCCGCACACACGGCCGCCTCGCACGCCGCGTCGTCACACCCCGGGTTCCCGTTCGCCACACAGCAGTCGTTGTTGCAAGCGAGCCCGCACAGATCGATCGCCTCTTCCGCACACAGACCGTCCCAAATGCCCTCGCAGCAGAACGGGTCCACGTCGCAAACCGTCGAGCAGCACTCGGCGTCGTTGCAACCCGGCGTCCCGTTCGACATGCAGCAATCCCCTTCGCCCGGACACACCGGCGGCTCGCAGACATTGTCCGGCGCGCCGACACCGTTCCACGCGTCGAGCGTCCCCGCACCGTTGAGCAAGTCGATGATCCGGAGGATGTCCGACGCGTTCGCGATCCCGCTGTGATCGATGTCCGTGCTGAAGAGCCCGAACGGAGGCACCACCACGTCGTTCAGTACGTCGATGAGCGTCAAGACGTCGTTCGCGTTGCTAAGCCCGTCCGCATTCGCGTCCGCGGGCAGCGCCAAGTACGCCACCAACGACGCATTCCCGACAAGCACATTCGTCCAACCACCCGGCGCGATCGCATGGTTCAGCACGAGCGTGTACGTCCCCGCGGGGTCCTCCGTCACGCTCGCGATCCCGTTCGCGCCGAGCACCGGATCCGGAGTCGTCTCGCAAACGCTGAAACAGTCCGCGCTCAGACCCGCCGTGTCCAACGTCAGTACGATCGGCTCATCCGCCGAGCCGATGCCCTGACGCGCGGCCGGATCGTCGTTCGGGTCACCCGGGTCCCACGGCTGACGCGCATCCTGCGTCCCGTCCGCCGGGTCCGCCTCGAGCACCGCACCGTCGCAGGCCGGCGGGCATGGTCCGCAATCCGCCGGGCAGCTCACGCAGTCCTCGGCCGGATCGCAAACGCCGTCGCCGCAACCGGGACCACCATCGCACGATCCGCCGGCGCAAAGATCACCGCAAAGATCAACCGCTTCGTCCGCACAGATGCCGTCCCACGACGCCTCGCAGCAGAACGGATCCGCCGCGCAAACCGTGTTGCAGCACGACTCGCAATCGCAGCCCGGCGTGCCGTTGTCGGCGCAGCAATCCCCGTTGCCCGGACCGCACACCGCCGGGCAGTCACCGCAGTCCTGCGGGCAGCTCACGCAGTCTTCCGCCGGATCGCACACACCGTCGCCGCAACCACCCGGAGCTAAGCACTCACTGCACTCCTCCGTGCACGGCCCATCCGGATTCGACGCGCCGCATGAGCCTACAAACCCCTCGCCCGCGCAGAAGTTGTCCCACGCCGTGTCGCAGCAGAACGGATCGCATCCGCAAATGCACGTGCAGCAGTCCGTGTCATCGCACCCGGGCGAGCCGTTGCCGGCCGGGTCGCAGCACGGACCGGCGCCCGGGCCGCACACACCCGCCACCTCGCCGCCGGTCGGGCCCACGGCGCTCAACGCCGCCCGCGCATCGCGGGTCACCGCGGTCGCCGAGAGCGTGTTCGCCGGCGCCAGC
Source organism: Phycisphaerae bacterium (assembly GCA_046754365.1). Classification (GTDB taxonomy): domain Bacteria; phylum Planctomycetota; class Phycisphaerae; order UBA1845; family UBA1845; genus JBHHVO01. Next base: position 3,498 of record JBHHVO010000346.1, read on the forward strand.
CCGGCTTGGCCCTTTCCGGACGCCGTTCGATCCGCGGCACTCGCCAC
>JBHHVO010000347.1:0-3515 GCA_046754365.1 Phycisphaerae bacterium
ATGTAGCGTCCGCCCCCCGTGGCGGACGTCGGCGGACGAGACGCCCTCGAAGTTCCACCGCCGCCACGTGGGGCGGCCGCTACACGCGAAACACGCACGGCCATGGCCTCCCCCCCGGCGGCCTGATCGTGTAAAGGCCTGCACGAATCCCATGCCCACCTTTCACTGTCCAACGTGTGGCACCTCGTTCACGACGCCGACCAACGACGAGGCGCCGTGGCGGCCGTTCTGCAGCCGCCGCTGCAAGATGGTCGACCTCGGCAAATGGTTCGACGGCACATACCGGATTAGCGAACCAATCACGCCGTCGGAGCCGGACGATCCGGAAGCGCACTCACCGGACGCGTAGCGCCGTCGTGCCGGGCGCAACCATCGGACCGCCGGCGGTCGGCGATCTCGATCGGCGCGGATCAGGCATCCTCGCGCGCGACGGCCCGTGTACCTGAGAGAACGGCATGTAGCGATCGACCACCGGACTGTAGCGCCGCCGCCGCGTGTCGGCCAAGGGTGCCCGGCGCCGTGTCGCACCGACGCTGCCCGATCGCGCCATCCGACAACAGCCCTCCCCTGCCCTGTCACATCCCCCAGCGCCTGTCGACCGCAGCGTGTGGCCGTGCCGCCCACCGAGTTACCGACGGCGGCGTTCCAGCGGGCGGGTCGCGATCGACGGCCGCCGGTCGCCGCCCTGAGCCTGGCGCGGACGGGCACGCCCAACGCGACGATGCCCGCTCGAATGTGGTCGCCCGCCCGAACCGCCACAAACGGCGGACCGCGCCGGGCCTGTCTTTCGCTTGCGGATTGAGACGCGCTTTGGTACAGTCCATATTATCAGACGCACGGGCGTGCCCCGCTGCAGGGGCCGGGTTCCCGGCGTGGCGGGGCCGGCGGCGGGCGAGGCTCGCACCAAATCTAAACGCATTGGAAAAGGGAGGACACCATGCGATGTTACCAGCGGATGTACACCCGAGGGTCGGTGTGCGGTTTCGGCTGTGCCGGGCTTGCGGTGTTGCTCACGCCGGCGGTGGCCGGCGCGGGTGACTGCAACAACCCGACTCAGATCACGGCGCCGTTTGCCGTTTGCGACGCCACGAGCTGCGAGGGCAACGACTGCATCGTGAACAGTTTGACGGAGGAGGACATCTACGAAGTCACGATCCCGAACGACGGTCTCTGGACGTTCAGTACGTGCAACGGATCGTTGTACAACACGTTTCTCGGGCTCGGTACGGCGTGCTGCTCACAGACGTTTGCGTTCGACGACACGTCCTGTCCCGACGGCGTGCACGCGGAGATCGTCACAACCCTGACCGCGGGGACCTACTGGTTGGCGGTCGAGGGTGGGGCCGGCGCCTCTCCGGGCTGCGGACCGTACTGCATCGAGATCACCAAAGCGGCCGGAGCAATCCCCACGCTTTCCGAATGGGGCTTGATCGTCATGACCGTACTCCTACTTGGCGCCGGCGGCGTCATGTTCCGTCGGCGACGGTCCGCAGTCGCGTAGCGTCGCGGCGATCCCGCTATACGCGCGCACCAAACCGTGCGCGGCCCGGACCCGGCCATGCCTGGCGCCACGCCGCCGCATGACCCGTTCCCCGGACGTGACACGGAGTGGGGCGTGTACATCATCACGATGCGACGGGCCGCGCGGCGCGTCCGCACCTGGGCCGCGCCGGTGCGGCTGGTCCGTGCGCGGTGTCGTCGCGTATGCACTGCTCGCCGCGCCGGCGTCGACGGCCTGCGTCACGCTTCCGGCGGGCCTGATCAGAGCCCCAAGCGTAAGGGGTATCACCGAGGCGCGCGTCGCACCAGAGGTGGCGCTCGGGGCTCCGATCGCGTTGCGCATTCCATGTTGGCGCCCCTTCCGGTGTCCCGACCAGCGGCCCGCCGGAACCGTCACGGACTCGCGTCGACCCCGCGCTCGCCGCGCGGCTTGTCGCCCGGACCACGTTGAAGTAGAGTCGAGCGAGCGTGGCGGCGCGCGATTCGGAAAGCGTGGTCCGTGCGGATTCCCCATTCCCCGGACGGCACCGGCCGGTGGAACACCGCTACACGAGAACTGAATCTGCTGGAAGACTCGCGGCCCGGCGGCGCTGCGGGATGGCCCACGGCCACGTGGGCGCGCACGGGACGGATGACGTGGGACGACCGCGCGGTCGGGAGGCAGTGGATGGCGAAGCGAACAGTCGTAGCGATGCCGGGCGATGGCATCGGAAAGGTAGTCCTGCCGGAGGCGATCCGCGTGCTCGACGCGGTCGGCTTCGACGCGGCGTACGTGCACGGCGACATCGGGTGGGACTTCTGGATTCACGAGGGCAACGCGCTCCCGCAGCGCACGGTCGAACTGATCGAGCGGCACAAGCTCGCGCTCTTCGGCGCGATCACGTCCAAACCCAAGGACCAGGCGGCCGCCGAGTTGTGCCCCGACCTCCGCGACAACGGCTGCGTCTACAGCAGCCCGATCGTCGGACTCCGGCAGCATTTCGACCTGGACATCTGCATCCGCCCGTGCCGGTCGTTTCCGGGCAACCCGCTCAACTTCATCCGGCGCCGCGACGGCGGCTTCGACGAGCCGCGCATCGACGCCGTAATTTTCCGGCAGAACACCGAGGGCCTCTACGCGGGCGTCGAGTGGACGGACCCCCCGGACGCGGTACGGACCGCCATGCAGACGCATCCGCGCATGGCCCGGTTCCAGGACGTACCCGGCGCGGACCTGGCCGTATCCACCCGCATCTTCACCCGCGGCGCGTGCCGGCGCATCGTGCGCGAGGCGTTCGCATACGCCGACCGGTTTGGCTACAAGTCCGTAACCGTGTGCGAGAAGCCCAACGTCATTCGCGAGACGTCGGGCATGATGCGCGCCGAGGCGAAAGTCGTGGCCGGGGCGTTCGACGGCATCGCCCTTTGGGAGACAAACATCGACGCGCAGATGATGTGGCTCACGAAGAACCCGGAGGACTACGGCGTGCTCGTGTCGGGCAACATGTTCGGCGACATCGTGTCGGACGGCTTCGCCGGGCTCGTAGGCGGCCTGGGTTTCGCGTGCAGCGCGAACATCGGCAAGGACGTCGCCGTCTTCGAGCCGACACACGGCTCGGCCCCGAAGTACGCCGACCTCGACCCGTCGATCGTGAACCCGATCGCGATGATCCTGTCGGCGTGCATGATGCTCGACCACATCGGCGAACGCGACCGCGCCGGACGGATCCGCCACGCGATCGGCTCCGTCATCGCCGACGGCAACGTCCGGACCTACGACATGATGCGCCTCCCGGGGCGACAGGAAGTCCTCGCCGACGGAGCCGCCACCACGTCGCAGATGACCGACGCGATCATCGCGCGCCTGTAACGTCCGGCCCCGCATCTGGCGTAGCGTCCGGCCCAGGGGCCAAGACCGAAGGTCGGGCGGCTCCGGCACGCCGGGATCGCCCGTCTTCCCTTGCCCTTCGGGATTGGCATCAAAGCGATAAATCCCTCGGGGCGAAGCCCCGAGCTCTGGAACACGAGACCAACGT
>JBHHVO010000348.1:0-3505 GCA_046754365.1 Phycisphaerae bacterium
GACGCTGGGGTGTGCGGTCGGGACGTCCAGCACGGGGGCCGGACGCTACGTGCGGGGGGCTGGTTGCGGCGGGGTGACAAAGCCCCTAGGCTGACGTCGGGCGGCAGCGGCGCGGCCCGGACAACCGGATGACTTGCTGAAAGGGATGACGCATGGGGCAAACGCGTATGGTGCCGCCTCACGGTGGGAGGCTGATCGATCGGACGGGCACATCGCCGGGGGATGGCGATGGGGCGGTGACGATCCGGCTGACCGAGCGGCAGCAGTGCGACCTGGAGATGATCGCCGTGGGGGCGATGAGCCCGCTCGAGGGGTTCATGGGTGAGGCGGACTACGCGAGTGTTTGCCATAACATGACGCTTTCGGACGGTACGGTGTGGCCGATTCCGATCACGTGTACGGTGGATCGCGCGACCGCGGATCGCGTGCATACGGGCGACCGCGTGATCCTCCAGGATGATGCGGGTCGGCTGCTGGGCTATCTTTCGGTGCGGGACAAGTACCGGCACGACAAGCGTCTGCAGGCGGCCAAGGCATACGGGACCGAAGACGCGGCGCACCCGGGTGTGCAGGTGTTGATGGCGGAGGGCGACTGGTGCCTGGGCGGGCGCGTGGATGTGGTGACGCCGCGTCACGACCCGATGTTCCCGGATCATCGGCTGACGCCGGCGCGGACGCGGGACGCATTCGCGAGCCGCGGTTGGAACACGGTCGTGGCGTTCCAGACGCGCAACCCGATCCATCGCGCGCACGAGTACATCACGAAGTGCGCGCAGGAGATCGTCGACGGCCTGCTCATCCACCCGTTGATGGGGGCAACCAAGGAGGGTGACATCCCCGGCGACGTGCGGATGCGCTGCTACGAGGTGCTCATCAGCCGGTACTACAACGTCGAGCGGACTATGCTCTCGGTCATGCCCGCGGCGATGCGGTACGCGGGCCCGCGCGAGGCGGTGTTGCACGCGATTCTGCGGCAGAACTACGGATGCAGCCACATCATCATCGGCCGCGATCATGCGGGCGTCGGGAAATACTACGGCACGTACGACGCACAAAGAATCTTCGACGCGTTGCCGGGCGATGGATTGCGCATCACGAACCTGAACTTCGAGCACGCGGCTTGGTCCAAGCGGGCGGGCGGCATGGTGAGCGCGAAGACGTTCCCGAAGATCGAGGGTGACCAGATCTTCCTCTCCGGCACGAAGGTCCGCGACATGCTGCGCAACGGCGAGCGCCCCCCGGCGGAGTTCACAAGGCCGGAAGTGGCGGAGATCCTGATCGAGTCGATGCGCGACGCGTAGCGCGGTGTCGGACGCGGTCCGCGCGGCGGTGATGGCCGCGCGGCGGACATGGGTATACCAGATCAGGTGACGCGCTCGGCGGGGGGCGGGCGGGACGTGCGGTGGCGTGATCGGTGTATGCGTCCGGCACGGGGGCCGGACGCTACCGTGGGGGGTGGTGGTCGCGGCGCGTTCGGCGCGCGGTTTCTGGTTTTTTTGGAAGCGTCATGACGGTCACGCCGGTACGATCGAACGCATCGAGCGTTACGCGCGTTCCGGACGCCGTCGTGGACATGATCACGGGGTTTCGGCGGCCGATCGTGGTGGCGCACGTCGTTCCGGACGCCGATGCGCTCGGCGCGATGCTGGGGATCGCGCGGGCGTGGGCGAGCGCGGATCGGCGTCCGGTGGCGTCCGTGCCCCCCGGGTCGGTGTCGAGCCGGCTCGCGTTTCTCTTGGATTGGGCCGGCGTTCCGGTCGCGACGGAGGCGGACTTCGACGCGGCCGATGGGTTCGTCGTGGTGGATACGGCCAAGCCCGGGCGCTGCAACGTGGGCGAGGCCCGCAAGGCGACGGATTGGATCTCGGGCCGCCCGGTCGTGAACATCGATCATCACGCGACGAATACGCGCTTCGGCGACGCGGACTGGGTGGTGGCGGACGCGAGCAGTTCGTGCGAGCTGGCGTATTACTTGATCAAGCAGGCCGGGTGTCCGATCACGCCGCCGACGGCGTCGCTGCTGTTCGCCGGGATTCTCGCGGACACGGTCGGTTTTTCACTCCCGACGACGTCGGCGTCCGCGTTGCGTGCGGCGAGTGAACTGGTCGATCTCGGTGCGGCGGCGGGTGAGCTGGGGGAGCGGGTATACCGCAGCCAGCGCCCGAGCGAGTTCGACCTGTTGCGGATCATCTACGCGAACACGAACGTGCTCGCGGATGGCCGGCTCGCGTACAGTTTTGCGACGTACGATGAGATCCGACGCGCCGGCTGCACGGCGGCCGACATCGACGATCAGATCAACATACCGCGCTCGCTGGAGGGCGTCGTGCTCGCGATGCTGTTTACCGAAGGGCATCGGGGCAAGACGCGGATCAACTTTCGCAGCGCGGGCCCGGTGACCGTGGTGGAGCTCGCGGCGCAGTTCCGCGGCGGGGGCCATGCACAGGCCGCCGGGGCGGTGCTGGACTGCCCGGCACGCGAGGCGGTGGACACCGTGGTCCCGCAGGCCGTGGCGTATCTCCAGCGGTTTTCGGTGTAGGCCCCGCGGCGCGCGGTGCTGTGGCGGACAGGTTGGGGGACGAGCGGTCGCGTGATCGGCGCAAACGTCCGGCACGGGGGCCGGACGCTACGCGTCGGGGTCGGGCGTGTGGTTCGGGGCAGGCGGTTCCGGCGCGGCGGCGCCGCACGGTTGGGAGCTTAGGGTATGAGCACGATTGACAAGGTCGCGGTGATCGGCCTGGACTGTGCCGAGCCGTCGCTCGTGTTTGAGCGCTGGGTCGATGATCTTCCGAACATCCGGCGGCTCATGCAAGGCGGTACGTACGGTACGCTGACGAGTTCGATGCCGCCGATCACGGTGCCGGCGTGGAGCTGCATGACGTCGAGCAAAGACCCCGGGACGCTCGGGATCTACGGCTTTCGCAACCGCGGGGACCACTCGTACGACAAGCTTGCGATCGCGACGTCGCTCGCGGTCCGCGAGCCGCGTCTGTGGGACATGCTCGGGCGTTGCGGCAAGCAGTCGATCGTCGTCGGCGTGCCGGGGACGTTTCCGATCAGCCGGCCGATCGCGGGCCATATGATCACGAGTTTCCTCACGCCGGGCACGGACGATCCGACGATCCAATACACACACCCGCCGGAACTCCGCGACGAGATCGAGCAGTTGGTCGGGGCGTACATGGTCGACGTCAAGGGGTTCCGAACCGAAGACAAGCAGTGGTTGCTGGATCAGATCTATGTCATGACGGAGAAGCGGTTTCGCGTCGTCCGCCATCTGCTCTCGGAGAAACCATGGGACCTCATGTTCATGGTCGAGATGGGCACCGACCGCATCCATCACGGCTTCTGGAGCCACATGGACGCAACGCACCACCGCTACGAGGCGGGCAACGCGTTCGAGCATGCGATTCGCGACTACTATAAGTACATCGACACCGAGATCGGCCGCACGCTTGCGTGCATCGACCTGGACACCACCGCCGTCTGGATCGTCAGCGACCAC
>JBHHVO010000349.1:0-3475 GCA_046754365.1 Phycisphaerae bacterium
TCTTTGCTGTGCCTTCTATAATTTTAACTGCTGACTCCATTTTATTTGTGTTTAGCGAGCAACTCACCCGGCGTGCATGCGCTATGGATACCGGCCGTCGCGCTCAAGACACCGATCGTGCTCAAGCCGGGCCGCGAGGAGCCGTGGACACCGTACCGGGTGATCGAGGCGCTCGCGGCCGCCGGCGTGCCGCGCGACGCGTTCGGGTTCTATCCCACCGACCACGCCGGCGCCGCCGAGTTGCTCCGCCGGACCGATCGGTCGATGTTGTTCGGCGATACGACCACGACCGCACCGTATCGCAACAACCCGAGCGTCGAGCTCCACGGCCCGGGATTCAGCAAGGTCATCCTCGGCGACGATACCGCTGATGACTGGCGGCGCTACGTCGACGTCATGGTGTCGTCGATCGCCGCGAACTGCGGGCGGTCGTGCATCAACGCGTCGAGCATATGGACACCGCGACACGGCGCGGCGATCGCCGATGCGCTCGCGGCCCGGCTCGCGGACGTGCAGCCGCTGCCCGCGAACGACCCCGATGCGAAGGTCGCCGCGTTCGCGAACCCCGCCGTGGCCGAGCGCATCACCGCCGTCGTGGATCACGACCTGCGCCCGCCCGGCGCCGTCGACGTTACCGAGAAGCTCCGGGGCGCGCCGCGTCTGGTCCAACGCGACCACTGCGCGTACCTGCTGCCGACGATTGTGGCATGCGACAGCCACGAACATCCGCTCGCCAACCGCGAGTTTCTCTTTCCCTACGCCTCGGTGGTGTCATGTCCGACCCGCGACATGCCCGACGCGATCGGACCGTCTCTGGTCGTGTCGGCGATCACCGCCGACGACGGGCTCATCCGCGCCCTGATGGCGTCGCGCCATGTGGATCGCCTCAACGTCGGCGCGATACCGACGTGGCAACTGAGTTGGGATCAACCGCACGAGGGCAACCTTTTCGATCACCTGTACCGCCGCCGTGCGTTTCAGATGGCGTCGGACGCGGGCGCGGCAGCGCGCACGACATGACCCGCCCGCTCGACCACAGCCTACCGGAGATCATGAGTGCGTCACGCACGCGCGTTGTCTTCGGAGCCGGACGGCTCGCGGAGCTCGGGGACGTTGTGCGCGGCGAACGCGTCGCGCGCGTGCTGCTGGTGACCGATCCGGGGATCGTTCGGGCGGGGCATGTTGATCGAGCCGTTGCCGCGCTCGTGCGCGCCGGCGTTCATGTAGCCGTGTTCGACGGCGTCCAGGAAAACCCAACGACGCACCACGTCGACGCGGCCGTGGACGCCGCCCGGTCCCATCGCGCCGACGGCCTTGTCGGACTCGGCGGCGGCAGCGCGATGGACTGCGCCAAGGGCGCGAACTTCATCCTCACGAACGGTGGGACGATGGCGGACTATTGGGGGAGAAACAAGGCCACCAGGCCGATGCTGCCGATGATCGCCGTGCCCACGACCGCCGGCACCGGCAGCGAAGCGCAGTGCTTCGCCCTCATCGCCGACCCGGTCACACACCAGAAGATGGCGTGCGGCGACGACAAGGCCGCGTGCAGGGTCGCGGTTCTTGATCCCGACCTCACGGCGACACAGCCCCCGCGCGTCGCCGCGGCGGCCGGCATCGACGCCATCACCCACACCGTCGAGACAGCCGCGACCACCGCCCGCAACGAGACATCCATCACGTTCTCACGTGAGGCGTGGTACCGACTCGCACCGACGTTGGTGCACGCCATCCGGAATCCCACGGACGCCGGCGCCCGGGCCCGCATGCTGCTCGGTGCCCACCTCGCCGGCTGCGCGATCGAGCACGCCATGCTCGGCGCCGCTCACGCCTGCGCGAACCCGCTCACGGCCCGCTTCGGCATCACCCACGGCATCGCCGTTGGTGTCATGCTCCCACATGTCGTCCGCTACAACGCCCGGCTCGACACGCCCGGAGAACCCACAGCCGGCGCCGAGAATCCCTACGCGGCTCTGGAACCCGACGCCGGCGCACTGGTTGCACGGCTCGACAGCATGCTCGACGCCGCCGACATGCCACAATCCCTATCAGCGCTCAACATCGACGAGGACGCGCTGCCCGAACTCGCCACCGACGCCGCCGCCCAATGGACCGCACGATTCAACCCGCGCCCCGTCGACCGGAACGCACTGCTACGCCTCTACCGCCGTGCCTTCGCCTCCCGCTGAAGCTTCCGGCGCACCGGCGCCACGCCGACGCGTGGTCCGCCACCCCTCGGTGTCGATGCACGGCGCCGCATGCGCATCTCACAACCTCCGCGCGCGCGCCGAGGAAGTCGTCGCCCACGATGAGATCGGCTTCAACGCCGCCGACTTCCGCACGATATTTGGCACGCCCCGGCACGTTACCTTGGCTGCCGGGTCGCGCGCCGTCGTCCGATGGATGGAATGGGTACATCGAATCAGCCTGTCCCCGTTCCGTGCGCAGTCCAGCGAAACATGCTGTGAGCTCGCCAACCGCCGTAGGCGATGATTAAGGCGCCAAACCATGCCGCGGGCAGGCACGCGTCTCCAGGGGTTTTCACGAACGACCGTCCGGTTACGGGCCCGACACGACCCCCAGTAGCGCCGCGAAGTCCTCCAGGTCAATCGTGTCGTCGCGGTCGAAATCGAATACGAGGCAACCCGCCGTCGTCGGCGTCGCGCCGAAACACCGCTCAAACGACGCGATGTCGGAGAGGTCGACGTCGCCGTCGGCATCGGCGTCACCCGTCGCCGTGTGGAAACGGGCCCGCCAGACACGGTTGGCGCCCTGCTCGGCGATATAGAGGTCCCGCCGGGCGACGTCAAACGCCATGCCCTGTGGAAACTCAAAGCCTGCAAGAACGACTTCATGGGTTCCATCGGCCGCAATACGCAGAATCCGGCCGTGCTGCGCGCCGATGTCCTCCGAAACATACAACATACCATCGTGTCCGAACTTCACGTTGTCCGGCTGGTCCATGAAGACCGCCGTCGGGTCGCCGAGCACGTTGACACCACCCGCCGGGTCGATTTGCAACACATTGTCGTCGCTCGTCTCGGCGGTGAACAACATAGGGGCGGGCAGCGCACCATGGAAATCCCCTAGCGCCAGGCCTTCCGGACGATGAAGATTCGCGTCCATATCCACAAGAATGGATGCAACGGCACCGTCGTCCGACCCCAGAACCAGGTGGAACACGCGACCCGGCGATCGGTCTTCGCACACGTACAGATCGCCTGCGGATCCGAAATCATTGTCGGCAGGCAGCGCCACGATACCCTCCGGATTGTTGATCGCGATCGTAGTCGTGATGCCCGTGGCCGTGGCGCTGAGCGGAACGTTGTCCGGATCGTACATGACATCGATACGGAACACGCGATTGGTTGTCGACGGACCCGAGAGTTCACTCGTCACGTAGAGCGCGCCCGACGGGTGCAACGTGAGGCCGTCGGCTCGACTGATGCCGCTTACCAGAACGGTGGCCGTGCCC
>JBHHVO010000350.1:0-3468 GCA_046754365.1 Phycisphaerae bacterium
CGCTACCGTCATCGGCGTCTGGGTCGCGGCCTTCCCGATGGAGCGCATGCTCCGGGGAGACGACCACGCGATCGGCGCCACCGCCGGCCCGGCCTGGCGGCGCGGCGAGTACCTGGACTTCAACATCCGACACCATGTCCTCGTTGTCGCGGTGCCCATGACCATCATCCTGTTCGCGTCCAACATTTGCGACGGCTACGAACGCGAGTTGGTCGCCTGGCTCCGTGTGCCGTGGGCGCCGGAGATGCTGCTCGGTATCGTGGCCTGCGGCGTGTTCCTCATCGCACCCCTGCTACTCTGCCGCATCTGGCGTACCGTGCCGCTCAACGATGGGCCGGTCCGAACCCGCCTCGAGGCCGTTTGCCGCCGGATCGGGCTTCGCTGCCGCGGGATCCTCGTCTGGAAGAGCGACGGCATGGTCATCAATGCGGCGGTCATGGGCGTCGCGGCGCCCGTCCGGTATGTGCTGCTGTCGGACGGGTTGCTCGAAACCATGAGCGAGCCGCAGATTGAAGCGGTCTTCGCCCACGAGGCGGGGCACATCCGCCACCGCCACCTGCAGCATTTCCTGGTCTTCGCGCTCGTCGGCTGGCTCTTCGTCGCCGGTTTCACCGAGCTCATCGCGCGGGGTTTCGGTGCCGTGGACGGCGCGCCGGGACTCTCGTTCGTCACGATCCAGGGCGTCGGCGTCGTGGTCACAGCGATCGTATGGGGCGTAGGCTTCGGCTGGGTGTCGCGCCGATTCGAGCGACAGGCGGACGTCTTCGGCGCCCGCTGCGTCGCGCCGGACGCCGCCGCATGCCACATGCCCTGCAGCGTACACATCGACGACGACACCACGCTGGATGGCAGCGGCCGGCTCTGCGCTACAGGCGCCGCGATCTTCGCGTCCGCGCTCGACCGCGTTGCCACGCTCAACGCCATCCCGCACGACGAGCGAAGTTGGCGGCACTCGTCGATCGGAAGCCGCATGCGCTTCCTCACCAACCTCGCCAACGATCCGCAACGAGCCGCCCAGTTCGACAGGCTCGTCCGCACCATCAAAAGAACGCTGGTAATCGCGGCCATGGTCGGCTGTGCGGCCACGGCGCTGTATTGGGAGGTCCTCGGCACGCCGGTGCTCGTACGCATGCAGCTCACCGGCCCGTGAACATCGAGACATTCATGAGTGGTGCCCAGATCATTGACGGACGGGCGGTCGCCCGGCGAATCAAAGACGAAACCGCCCAGCGCGTCGACGCGCTACGTGCGGGCGGGATCGATGTCACGCTGGACGCGATCATGGTCGGCGACCCGGCCGCCGGAGAGATGTACGCCCGCTCGCAACGCCGGCGGTGCGACGAGGTCGGGATCGCCTATCGGCTCCATACCCTGCCCGCCGACGCAACCGAGGCCGACATCCGCACGCTCATCCGCACGCTCAACGCCGACCCCGCCGTCACCGGCATCCTGCTCAATCTCCCGATGCCGCGCGGCGTCGATACGCCCGCCCTGCAGTACTGCATCGATCCCTATAAGGATGTCGAGGGTGTCAATCCCGCCAACATCGGCCTCCTCTTCTATGGTGGCCCGATCATCGCGCCCTGCACCGCGCTCGCCGTTATGGAGATTCTCAAGGACGCCGGCTGCGCACCCCGTGGCCTCAACGCCGTCGTCGTGGGCCAGGGCGACATCGCGGGGAAACCCATCTCGCTCTTCCTCTTGCACGAAATGGCCACGGTCACGAGCTGTCACATCGCAACCCGCGACCTCCACGAGCATACCCGCGCCGCCGACCTGCTCGTCGTTGCCGTCGGCAAGCCCGGTCTCATCCGCGCCGAACACGTCAAGCCCGGGGCCGTCGTCGTGGACGTCGGCACCAATCCCGTGCTCGACGCCGCCGGCCGCAAACACGTCGTCGGCGACGTCGCGTTTGACGAGGTGAGCGCCGTCGCCGGCGCGCTCACGCCCGTACCGGGCGGCGTCGGGCCGGTCACCGTCGCGATCCTCCTGCGCAGCGCCGCCGAGGCCGCCCGCCAACAACTCCTCCGGCCCAGACGATTGGAAGGCTAACGCACCATCCCTTCCGATGCTGCGAATCGGCTTCCATCCGACCCCACACGTGCGATCGCAACATGAAAAAACCCCGCCGTTGCCGACGGGGTCTTATGGTGAAACCGGTTCTCGCGGCCGCGTGTCGCACCACGCAGCACGTGGCGCTGTGTCTCACGTCGTGCAACGCGTCGCGTCCCCGGTATCACACGCCAAGCATGTCGCACCCATGCGGGTGGTGGCGTTGCGTGCGGGTATCCGCACACGGCGTACGAACTACATCATGCCGCCCATGCCGCCCATGCCGCCCATGCCGCCCATACCGCCCATGCCACCCATACCGCCCGCGCCGCCAGGGCCGCCGGCCGGGGCCTTCTTTGCCTTTTCCTTGATCTCGCTGATCATGACGTCCGTCGTGAGCAACAGGCTCGCGACCGACGCCGCGTTCTGCAGCGCGATCCGCTCGACCTTGGTCGGCACGAGAACCCCCATCTGGATCATGTCGCCATACTGCCCGGTCAGGGCGTTGTAGCCGTAGTTCTTGTTCTTCGACACACTCACCTGCTGCCACACGATCGAGCCGTCCAGTCCGGCGTTCATCGCGATCTGCTTGATCGGCGCCACGAGCGCACGCCGCACGATATCGACGCCGGTCTTCTGGTCGCCGCGGACCTTCTTCGCGACGCCATCCAAGACCGAGAGCGCACGGATCACCGCCACGCCACCGCCCGGCAGGATGCCCTCCTCGACCGCCGCCCGGCACGCGTGCAGCGCGTCCTCGACGCGGGCCTTCTTCTCTTTCATCTCGACTTCCGTCGCCGCGCCGACGTTGATCTGCGCCACGCCGCCCGCCAGCTTCGCAAGCCGCTCCTCGAGCTTCTCCTTGTCGTAGTCGCTCGTCGTCGCCTCGATCTCATTCCGGATCTGCTCGATCCGGGCCTTGATGTCGACCGTCGCGCCACCGCCCTGGATGATCGTCGTCGTGTCCTTGTCGATCGTGACCTTCTTCGCCGTGCCCAGGTCGGAGAGCTTGATGTTCTCGAGCTTCATCCCCAACGCCTCGGAAATCGCCGTCCCGCCGGTCACCACCGCCATATCCTGCAGCATCGCCGTCCGCCGATCGCCGAACCCGGGGGCCTTGACCGCACAGCAATTGAGCGTACCCCGGAGCTTGTTCACCACGAGCGTCGCGAGCGCCTCACCCTCGATGTCCTCCGCGATCAACAGCATCGGACGGCCCGCCTGAGACACCTGCTCGAGCAGCGGGATGAGCTCCTTGATCGCCGTGATCTTCTTCTCGTAGATAAGGATGAACGGCTTCTCCAGCTCGCACACCAGATCCTCGAACTTGTTGATGAAGTGGGGCGACAGGTACCCCTTGTCGAACTGCATGCCCTCAACGAGTTCCACCGTGGTATCCAGGCTGTTGCCTTCCTC
>JBHHVO010000351.1:0-3462 GCA_046754365.1 Phycisphaerae bacterium
GGGGGAATCGGCAGATATATGCTAGAAATCCTTGAGAGAAACGCGCCGAAACTTGCCGATTCCGCTGATTTGAATGCCGGTGGTAATGGTCAGTCGGCCGCCGTCCGGCATCGCGTCGATAGCGTTCGTGATGAGGTTGCACACGACCTGGTACAGCCGTCCGGTGCGCACGGACGGCATGCGGCACGTCTGGAAATCGACGGCAAGCGTAATGCCGTGCGCGTCGGCCCGCTGCGCCATGGCACGGACCGCCTGTTCCACGATGTCGTTGATGCCGGCCGTGTCGAACGCACCGTGTGTCGCCCTGGAGAACTGCAGGAGCTCACCGATGATGTCGACCATGCGCAAGAGTCCGATGCGCGACTCGTCGAGGTAGTTGCGCAACTTGGGCTGTTGCTGTTGTCCGGTCGCTCGGATCGCAAGATTGACATACCGGAGAATGCCGTCGAGCGGGTTGTTCAGCTCGTGGGCGACGCGCGAGACGAGCTTGCTCATGGACGCGAGTCGCTCATTGACGGCGGCGCGGTGTTCGTTGTCGGGCCGTGCGGTACCGTCGTCCATGACGATCACAACGGCAGTGGGCGCCCGGTCGGCGGTATCGGCGGCCCCGTTGTTCCGCAGTGGCCCGCAGCTAAGCGTTATCAGACCTGCGGTGTCCCGCGTCCCGTCGCGATCGTCGGATGGCGCCGGCGGCACGCACTCGGCACGGATCGTGGCGCCGGTGGCGAGGACCCTTTCGATCTCGGCGTCCCAGCCGTCGAACGGCGCGACAAACCGCGCCCCGGCGAAGAGCTCGGTTACCGGACTTTTGCAGATCGCGTCGGGCGCCACGCCGCAGCACGCCGCCGCGGTCGCGTTCCCGTAGAGGACGGTCAGGTCGTTGTCGACGACGATGACGCCACACGGAAGGCTGTCGAGCACACACCGCGTCAGGTGTGGCGGGAGGGTACGACCGTGGACGCCGGCGTGGCCGTCGCCGCGCTGAGCCTCACCGGGCAGGGTGTCGCCGCCGATGTGCGCGTCGGTGTGGTCTCGCGGCGGATGGTCGCGCTGTGTTCCGGTGCCGCTGGTCATCGCGTCGGTCTCTCCCGCGCCGCGTCGTGCGTCGTTATCGGCGCCCAAGGCACGGCGTGGCGCCGGCGGGCCACACGTGCTGTCGATCCGGTGTACATATCGACAACACCGCCGCGTGTTTTGATCCGGATGTTGACCGCCCGCGACAGACAACGTGGTCATCGGGATACGGAGCCGTCAACGCCCGAGAAGATCGGCGCTCGACGGCCGCCACACATCTCTCGAATGACATCACAGGACGCAGCGTCGCTCGCTGACCGTGCGTGATCGTGCAACGGCCCCGGCGCGGGGGCACGACGCAGGGGTGACGTATGCGTCCGGCATGCGCCGCGGCATCGCGCGTGGCAACGGGCGCTGTACGCCGGGTCCTGGCGACGGCGGTGTTGGGGTGTGCAGGATCGCGGACGGCGATATAGTGCATGGCGCGTTCACCACGGCGCAAGCCATGGGGAACGCAACCCGTTACGTTGCGCGTGACGCAACACTAGCGGGACATCGTGGAGCGTGGTTGGGAGGAGGTCGGTCTTGTCTGCATGTGGGGTGCACGGTGATGGCGGTCTTGGTGGTCAACTGCTGAGCGGCGCGTCGATCGAGCCGCTGAAGCTCGGTGGTCACGAGGCCGTGGCTGACATGATCGACCACGTGTTCGCCCACAGCGGCTTCAACGCCCGGCGGCTCGCGGCCGGTGCGCAGCTCTATGTGCGCATGTTGGACGCCGGCGCGACGGTCGGGCTGACGATCGCCGGTGCGATGACGCCGATCGGCATGAGCGGCGTGTTCATTTCGCTCATCGAGCGTGGTTTTGTGGATTTCATCATCTCGACGGGCGCGAACCTCTACCACGACCTCCACCGTCCGTTCGATTTCCCGATGGTGCAGGGTAGTCCCGACGTGGACGACAACGCGCTCGCCGACGAAGGCATCGCGCGGATCTATGACGTCTTCATCGCGGATGATGAGACCCTCATGGCGACGGATGAGGTGATCCTGGAGGCGGCCAAGCGTGTCGATAACAGCAGGCCGTTTTCATCGGCGTCGCTGCATCACGCGCTCGGGACGGCGGTGGCGGGGCGCGCCGCACACCCGGAGAAGTCGATGCTCGCGGCGGCGGCGGCGTACGACGTGCCGGTGTATACGTCGTCGCCGGGTGATTCGTCGATCGGGATGAACCTCGTCGTGCCGCACCTGTTCGACGCGCCGGTGAATCTCAATCCGATCCTCGATGTCATCGAGACGGCCGCGATCGTTCGCGACGCCGATTTGAACGGCGTGGTCGAGATCGGCGGTGGCTCGCCGAAAAACTTCTATCTTCAGACGCAGCCGACGCTGCATCAGATCCTGCAGGACAACTCGAAAGGCGGGCATGACTTCTTCCTGCAACTCACGACCGATGCACCGCATTGGGGTGGTCTGTCGGGGGCTACGCCGGCCGAGGCGCGGAGCTGGGGCAAACTCAAGGACGCGCACAAGAACAACGTAGTCGTGTACTCTTGTGCGTCGCTCACGTTTCCATTGATCGCGCAGTACGCCCTGGTCCGCGCGAAGCCGCGGGGGCATCGCCGCCTGTTCCCGCGTCTCGGTGAGCTCACCGATACGCTCCGCCGAACGGCCGCGGAGAACGTCACGCTGCGGCGCCAGCACCCGGACATCTTCGGCGACGCATGAACACAGGTCGGCCACGCCGGGGCGGTGCGTCCCGGCGTCGCCGGCGCGGGTTTTTCGGCGCAGGGTAGTGCGGCTGGCCGACGTCATTCGGTGCGCTGCGCTGAACCGAACCGCGACCGTCATGGAGCGGCTGTGTGGAGGCAGCAAGCGTGGCGTACCGCTTGCTCCTATGAAGCCGGGTTCGTCAACCGTGAGGGCCGATGGAACGAGGGGCAACACTACGTTACCGGCGCGGGCGGAACGCATCGTCCGGCGCGCTCGGCGTTGCGTCGCGACGCGCGAGGTGCCACACATCACCATGTTGGTGCAAGAGGAGGAGCGGTGCAGCCAGCCGACCCTCGCTCAACGTGAACTCGATGCGATCGGTCGTGCAGTTCGTGATGTTCAGCGTGCCGGCGTCGATGCGCCGCACGTCGCCCCGGCCCCTGCTGAGCGGGCCCTCGTACGTAAGGTAGGCCAGGCGGTGGTCGCCGATCCGCCGGGCGGGCATCGGCAGGGAGCCTGCGCCCACCGGTTCCCGTGGCAGCCGCCAGGTCATGAGCGCGCCGTCGCGTTCGAGCATGAGGTCCCAGTGGTCGCCACGGGCGACGCGGTGATGTAGAATCACAAAGCGCTGCGGCATCGGATCGGTATCCGGTGTCCGTCGGGCGGCGTTGAACCATGCCGCCGCCGAGGACGTACATCGACGGGGACGCACCGCACGTCGCTGCAGCCTATGTCGGT
>JBHHVO010000352.1:0-3453 GCA_046754365.1 Phycisphaerae bacterium
CGATGCGACCATCGCACCAGAGAACCCGCTCGCCGGCGCTCGGGGCTCCGATTGCGTTGTGCATTCCATGTTGGCGCCGACCGCCGGTGTCCCGAGCAACGAACCGCCGGAACCGTCACGGACCACCCGCCGACGTCGCATGACCCCACGCACCTTGACGCCCAGCGTGTCCCCTCCCAGAATGCGGCTTCTCACCCGGCCGTCGTGGGCCCGGACACGGCGCTCGAACGCCGCATGGCCCGACGCGTACGTGACAGCCGATCGCCCGAGGCGACCCGGCGCCACGACCCACGGCCACGCAGCGGATGTGGCGGAATTGGCAGACGCGCTGGCTTCAGGTGCCAGTGGGGGCAACCCCGTGGAGGTTCGAGTCCTCTCATCCGCAAGTTATTCGGGTTCGCGCAACCATAAGGCAAACGATCCGACGTGACTTCGCCGGTAGGGGAATCGGCCAACCGCGAACCCGGTACGCGCCGTCCAGCCGGACGAGGGGCCGGCTGATCCATGATCCGCCGCGATACGCGTGATGGTGCATACCGGCTGTACGTGGCGACGTCATGTCGGGTCGCCGCGGGCGTCATCAAGGAGTGTCACCAGCCTGGTGGCCGATGTGGCGACCTTGCTGCCGAAATACCATGCGCCCTGATTAAACGACACACCGGATACGTCGACCTGCGCACACGCGCCGGCCAGGAAGTCGGCGATGCGATACCACGGGTCACCGCCGAATGTCAGCGCCGGATTCAGGTATTCCGCGACGCGACCAACCCAGACGTCAATCGGCTGACAGTAGCGACGCTGGTCGATCGGCAACGCCGCTTCCAGGTCGCCAAGTAGTACGAGGTCGCGACAAATGAACGCCGCGATCTTGTTGCCGATGCCGTGCACATCCATAAGCTCGCGATGTAGCGCGTCCAGGCGGCCGTCCGCGCGAACGCGGTCAACCCATGTGTGGAACAAACCCGTGGCGCGATCGTTCGCGGCCAGCTCATAAACATCGCGGAGCAGACCGCGGTTAAGCTTCTTGTTTTCCCCGATGTCCCGGTCGGCGCATCCCGCCGCGAACGCGTCGTAGAATGCGCCCCACTCCGGATACTCGCTCCAGAACCGGTCGCCGTCCGTGCCGCGGTACGGGGCCAACAACCCTACACAGACCTGGTTGTATCCTGCGCGTTCGCCGCCCTGGCGCGCGAACGCGTAATACCCGAGCAACATCGAGAGCGACGCCTGCGATGTGGCGAGCGCTGCGTACGCATGCTCGCGCGACGCAACATCGTGTCCGGTATATTCGGAAATGTACGCAAACAGGTGTTCGTCCAGGTATTCACGTGCATAGCTCGCGAGCATGCGCACGACATGCGCCGCCGGCGTACCCTGGCCCAGGTCACACCGCACGGGCGGAGGCCGCACCACGATGTCGTCATCCAAGTCGGATGCGTCGGTAATCGCCGGCGGCTTCTGGGACTTGTGCACTTCGCGGTGCAGCGCGATCCGCACGAGCGAATCGTGGTCGTCCTCGGGAACGCGCACGGCGTAGCTCCTGCGCGTCCGCGGGCCGGTGATCCATTCACTGAACCGATCGATATCAAACGCGAGGAATGCGTCGGGGATCGCGTCGCGTTCGACGGCGTTGCGCTGCCCGCCGGGCTGTTTGATGATCCACGCAACGTGGCGGGTCTCGTTCCAATCATCGGTGCCGACGAACTCCGCGAGGACATGCGTCGCACCGCGAAACACAAGCACGCGCCGGCGGCGCCGGCCAAACGCGGCGCGCCAGCCGAGCGCGACGCTGATGTTCCCATCCGTCAGACCGGCGGGCGCGTTATGAATCGCGTACACGTGACATACGTCATACGGCTCGGTTGTGCCGCTCCACCATTTGAACGTGAAGGGCTCGTGCGTCTCGATGCGTTCAAGTTTCATAATCCGATCCCGCCAACTACTGTAGCATTCCGCCGACTACCGTAGAACGTGCACAAGCGCAACGACCACGATCGCCCCGCCGGAAAGGAGCGCTACAAGTGGAAGCAGACACCCGGACTTGCGCCGGCCGCGGGTCATGCCGTACAAACGCAACCCGCCGCGCAGTCCCCAGGTCAGCCCGCCCCACTTGCCGAACCATCCTACGCGAAACCCCATGCCGATGCCTCCGGCGCGCGAGCGGTTGTGCTGACCACGCCCGGTAGGATACCTGGTTTCGTTTGGAAAAGAAAGGGCCGCGTAGGGCATCGCAACGACCTGCCTCCGCGATCGACGCGGGGTTCGGGTCGCGTGTTGATCGCAACGGCAGATGTATCACCTGCCCGATCAGATCGGTACACGCGCGTGTCGCGCGGGTCCGGCGGCGGCGATGGAAGTGTTACACATGGCCCACGGTGTTGGTATAGACCGTGACCGGGGGTGTCGCCCGCGCGGTGCGTGTTGCGGTGGTTACGGGACGGGTTGATTCCGCGGAGCGCTGTGTACAGTATGGGACGGCGCGATGCGGGCCGCGGGCGGCGTGGCGGTGGTTCCGGAAGGGGACGTGTTGGACGCGGCGTTTGTGTCACCATGCGGGGGCGTTTTGTTGCCGTACACGACGTTCCGCCCCGAGCGCTTGGCAATATAGAGCGCGTCGTCGGCCTCCTTGAGCGTGTGTTCCCACGTACCTGGTTTCCCCATCGCCACGCCAACGCTCGCCGTCACACGCCCGAGCACAGCACGGCCGGGGTGCGGAATGTTCAGTTCCCAGATCACGCATCGGACCCGTTCGGCCAGGCTCAGCGCCGCCGCGAGCGAGGTCTCGCGCGCCAGGACCACGAACTCCTCACCGCCGTAGCGGCCCACGACATCGAGCCCCCGGCCGACCGACGCCATCGCGCCGGCGATCCGCACCAGGCACGCGTCACCCGCCTGGTGACCCGCTGCGTCGTTGTACGCCTTGAAGTAATCCACATCGACGAGCACGACACTGTACGGCCGCCCATAGCGCTCGAACTGCTCGTGGGCTTGCCCAACCGCCTCCTCCCATGCGCGACGGTTTAGGAGCTTTGTGAGCGGATCGGTTCGGCTCAGTTCGCGCAGTTCGGCGTGCGCATCGGCAAGCTGCGCCGCCATATCGTTGAACGCATCGACCAGCGAGCCGAGCTCATCGCCGCGGTGGGTATTCACGATCCGCGCGTCCCACGACCCGCGACCGAGCTCATCAACACTGCGTCGCAATGCCCCGATCGGACGCGCGAACGCCCGCCAGCGCACGACGCCGAGCATGACCGCGAGCCCAACCGCCGCGGCCGCCCCACCGATGCCGATTAACATACCGAGAAAAGACCGGTACGACGCCCGTGCGACGCGACGCCCGATCGCGCTCATCTCGAACCGTCTCGCTCGCCGGACGTCGTCGACGACCACCGCGCGGGCCCGCCCCACCACCGCCCCCACGTCACCCGACGCCTCGCCCGAACCAACGGCATC
>JBHHVO010000353.1:0-3408 GCA_046754365.1 Phycisphaerae bacterium
CGTGGCGGCGTGTGGCTCGCCGAGCACGTCGCGGCGGAGCGCGAGCGTCTCGCGGAGCAGGGGTTCCGCGTCGCGGGCCCGGCCGGTCGCGCAGAGGAGATGCCCGAGGTTGTTCATCGAACTCAGCGTGTCCGGGTGCGTGTCGCCGAGGACGCGGCGGCGGCGTTCGAGCGTGTCGCCCAGGAGCGACGCGGCCTCGTCGAGCGCGCCGGTGTCGATGAGCACCAGGCCGAGGTTGTTCGCCGCGACGAGCGTCGCGGGATGGTCGTCGCCCGCGGTGCGTCGCCGGCGCTCGAGCGTCTCCCGCGCGAGCGGTTCGGCGTCCGCGAGCCGGCCCTGGGCGTGCCGGAGCCGGGCGAGGTTCCCCATGGTCCAGAGGGTTTCCGGGTGTTCCGGGCCGTGGACGCGGCGCTGCGCGTCGAGTGCCTCGAGATACAGGCGCTCCGCGGCTTGATACCGGCCGAGGCGCTTGAGGCAGAGCGCGAGACGTCCGGTCATGACGAGCGTGTCGGGGTGGTCGGGGCCGGCGCGGCGCTCGTAGATCGCGAGCGCGGTCCTGTGGAGCGGTTCGGCTCCGGCGGCATCCCCGAGCCGCTCGAGCATCGCGGCGAGGTTGCTCATGTCCCCGGCGATGTAGGGGTGGTCGTCGGGAAACCGGTTCCGGTCGCTCTCGAGGATCGCGCGGTAGGTCGCGGCGGCGTCGGCGTATGCCCCGTTGCCTTTGAGCACGGCGGCGAGCCCGATCATCGTGGACGCGACGTCGGGATGGTCGTCACCGAGCTTGTCGCGCCGGATGTCGAGCGCCCGGCGGATGAGCGGTTCGGCCTCGTTCATGCGACCGTTCCGGCTGCACAGGGTCCCGAGGTTCGACATCATCCGCGCGGTGAAGAGGCTCTCGGGGCCGTAGTGTTCCCGCGCGAGCGCGAGCCCCTCGCGGAGTAGCCGTTCGGAGGTCGCGAGGTCCCCGGTCAACATGTTGAGGTGGGCGAGGTCGTTGAGCGTTTGAATGAGTGGTCCGCGTGCGCCGCCGCGGGTCCGGTTGAACACGAGCGCGTGTTCGAGCCACCGCGCCGCGGCTTCGTACCGGGCCATGTCTTTGAGGCAGAGCCCGAGATGGCGCGCGATGTCGGCGGTGACGGCGTCGTCGGCGTCCTGCAGCCTGTGCTGCATCGCGAGCGCGTCTCGGATCGAGCGTTCCGCGTCGGCGTAGTGGGCCTGCGCGTGGAGCAGCGCGCCGAGGTTGTTGAGGCTTTCGACGACGTCGGGATGGTCGCCGTGATGCATCGCCCGGCGGATGCGGAGCGCGGCGCGAAGGTGCGGTTCGGCGTCGTCGAGCATGCCGAGCGCGACATACGTGCTGCCGATCGTGTTGCGGACGCCGGCCTCGACCGCGGGTCGATCGTCGTACATGCCCTCGACCCGCCGGGCGGCGTCGGCGAGGGCCTGCCGGACGGTGTAGTCCGGGCCGTGCTCACGGCCGGGATCCGCCGCGCCGAGGGTTTCTTGCAGGAAGCTCGTGACGGCTTTCGCGGTGCCGGCTTCGTCGCGGGCGGTCCGCTCCGCGGCGACGGCGCGGCGGAGCTGGGCGATCGTGGTGAATGCGCCGCCCGCGAGCGCGAGCAGGACCAAGCAAGACGCGCCGACGAGCATGCGATTCCGCCGCGCGAACTTGCGGAGGTGGTAGATTCTGCTCGCGGGGCGCGCGGTGATCGGCTCATCGGCGAGATACCGGCGGATGTCTGCGGCGAGATCGGATGCGGACTGGTAGCGGCGATCCTTGTGCTTCTCGAGCGCCTTGGCGGTGATGGTGGCGACGTCGCCGCGCATCGCGCGGTGGATCGTGCTGAGCGGCGGCGGGGATGCCTCGGTGATGATCCTGACGGCCTCGGGCACGGTCTTGCGTCCGAGGTCGTACGGGAGGCGACCGGCGAGCATTTCATAGGTGACGACGCCGAGTGCGTAGACATCGGAGCGCAGGTCGAGCTCGGCGGGGTCGCCGGCGACCTGCTCGGGACTCATATACGGCAGGGTGCCGATGATCTGGCCGACGTCGGTGTGGTGTGTGGTGGCCTGGATGTCGGCGCCGGTTGCGCGGGCGATGCCGAAGTCGAGGATCTTCGGCTGCCCGGCGTCGTCCACGAGGATGTTGGCGGGCTTGAGGTCGCGGTGGATCACGCCCTTCTGGTGCGCGTGGTGGACGGCGTCGCAGACCTTGGCGATGAGGCGCAGGCGTGCGTTGGTGTCGAGTCCGCGGGCGTCGGCGTAGTCGGTCAGGGGTGCGCCGTCGACGAGTTCCATCGCGAAGAACGGCTGGGGCGTGTGCCCCAAGCGCTCGTCGCCGGTATCAGCGGTCGTGCCGGCATCGAAGATTTGCGCGATGCCCGGGTGCTGCAACTGGCCGAGCACTTCGACCTCGAACTCAAACCGCCGCCGCATGGAGGGTGAGTCGAGGGTCTGCTTGAGCACCTTGAGCGCGACCGTGCGCTGCGGGTGCGCCTGCGTGGCCTCGTACACGGTGCCCATGCCGCCGGACGCGATGACGCGTGTGATGTCGTAGCGGCCGATCCGGCGGCCGACGGCGGCGGCGGCGTATGCGTCGCTTCCGGTTTCCGCGGCGATCGGGGCGACCGGCGTCTCGAGGAACGTCTCGGCGCGGTCGGCGGCGGCGAGGAGCCGCTCGACTTGTCGTTGCAGGGCGGTATCTCCGGCGCAGGCATCGGTGAGGAACGCGTCGCGGTCTTGTGGCGGTCGGCGCCTCGCGGCTTCGAATACCGCCTGGAGCCGCATCCACGTGTCAGGTTCTTGCCGTGTCATCGTCGCTCATCTCGCTGTAGAGCCACGCCTTGGCGAAGCTCCAATCGCTTTTGACCGTGGCGGGGGACACGCCGAGCGCCCTGGCGGTGTCGTCGATGGTGAGGCCGGTGAAGTACCGGAGCATGACGACGTCGGCCTTGCGTTTGTCGCACAACGCCAACTTCGAGAGCGCGTCGTCCAGGGCGACCAGGTCCTCGGCGGGTTCGTCACCCGCAAGCTGCAGTGCATCCAGGTCGGCACGTCGGCGTCCCCCGCCGTGCTTGATCCGTGCCCGCCGACGGGCGCGCTCGACGAGAATCCGCCGCATCGCGCGGGCGGCGGCTGCGAAGAAGTGTCCCCGGCTGTCCCACTGGACGTCGTGATCGCCGACGAGACGGAGGTACGCCTCGTGGACGAGGGCGGTGGCCTGGAGTGTCTGCCCCGGCGTCTCGGCGGCCATGCGGTGTTCCGCGAGGCGGCGGAGCTCGTCGTATACGATCGGGATGAGTTGCTCGCCGGCCCGGGGATCGCCATCGCTGACGGCTGCGAGGAGTCTGGTGACGTCGTGTTGGTCCGGCCCAGCCATCCGTCTTGCCCGATCGATTCGAACGAAAT
>JBHHVO010000354.1:0-3369 GCA_046754365.1 Phycisphaerae bacterium
AGCCCCGCCGAACCGAGCGCGGCTGAACCGCACGGCGCCGAACCGCACGGCGCCGGACAGTACGGCGCCGGATCGAATTGGCCTGGATCGGGCGGGGCTGAGCCTCGTGACGGATCCGCGGCGGCTCGAGCGGATCGCGCACACGGCACTGGATGTGCTGCGCCTGGGCGCACCGATCGCACGCCCCCCCGCGCGGCCTCACGTCGCACTGCTTGTCGGACCCGACGCGATCGACGACGACGACAACCGCTGGGCCGAGTGGATCCAACCCGTGTTTGCCGCCCTGCTCGACCGCCAGATCCGATTCGACCTGATGGCCATACCCGTCGGCACGCGACGCCGCGACGCCGACGGTCGCCGACGCGACGCCGACGGTCGCCGACGCTACGCCGTCGTGCGGACGCTCGACCGCGCGGCGGCGCGCCGCCCGGCAGCGTTTGTGTCGCGGCTCGAATACGCCTTGGCGAGCGAACCGGCGCATGTCCACCGCCTGACCGTGCGCGAGCAGAACGGCCGCCTCGCGCCCGGCGCATGCCTCAGAACGGCGCGGACCGCCGCCGGGGACCCGTTCGTCGTCGTGGCGAATCTCACCAGCCGCCGACGCATCCTGAAGCTGCGGGGCGCACCGGCGCTCGGCGCGGCCACGGACCTGCGCGCCGGCGAACACATCGCCGCGCCGGACCTGGCCCTCCCCATGGCACCCTGGCAGGTGCGACTGCTCGTGCCGACCAAGTAGCGAGATCGCCACGGCGGCATGCACCCCGGCATGCGTCCCAAAACCGCGGGCCCACCGCGGTTCTACCGAGCCCCGACCGTCTCCACCGAGCTTCTCGCAAGCACTGTTATGGGGCCGACCGGCGCCGAGCCGCGAGCAAAGGGCCCGGTTCCAACGCGTCGATACACGATGCGGCGGCGAAGCCGCGCGCGGAGATCGTCTGCATGACCGATACCGACGGCCACGGGCCGTGGGAAGAGGACGTCGACCAGGCGCTGGCCGATCTGATCGACGCGGAGCACGCTCGCGGCGGCGGGTCGTATGCGCCCGACGGCGCCGACGCCACGACCGCGCCGACGCCCGCCGGGCCGTCCGATATCGGACGGCCGACCGGCGCAGGCGCTCGGGTCATAGCCGCACCAAACCCCGTTGCGGACTCCGGCGACGCGGGTGCGACGTTCCACGACACAGGGGCGACGATCGACGTCGACGGTCTGTCGGGCAGCTCGCTGGACACGATGTCGAGCGGTATGACGCTCTCGCAGGACATCTACACCGAGTCCGGCGTGCTGCTGCTCGCGGCCGGCAAGCGCATCACGACGCGGTTTTTGGAGCTGCTGCGGCGCCGCGGCATCACACGCGTCAGGCTCGGCCCGCGCGATGACGCCGTGGCGCCTGAACGGGCCGACGAGGATGCACCCCCGGGGGACGACCTGCACACGCTGGCGAGTCGCGCGTTGGACGAGCGTGCGGCCGGGGCGCTGCTGCACGATGTGGTGTTCCACCCCGTGCGCCGCTGGCGCCGCCCGCAGCTGTCGGTGGACGACCTGAAACATGAGGCCGCGCTGGGTGTCGAGATGCACTCTGCGACGAGCGCGGCGGTGGCCGACCTGTGTAGCGCGCTGGACGCGGGGCGCCGCGTGTCGACCACGGAAGTTCGCCGTGCGGTCCACCACTTCGTCAACAAGGCCGCGCTGGACTTCGACCTGTTGCCGCACATCGTCGCGCTGCAGCAGACCCGGGACGAGTACCTCTTCGACCACTGCGTGAACGTGGCGCTCATGAGCATCGCGATGGCCCTGCAGCTCGGGCTGGATCACGATACGGTGACGGCGATCGGGCTCGGCGGCATGCTGCACGACATCGGCATGCTGCGCGTGCCGGCGTCGATTCGCCTGGCGGAGCGGCCGCTCACGGAGCGCGAGTGGCACGAGATCCATCGTCACCCGCTGCACACGCTTGATATGCTGACGGAACTCGGCGCGATCCCGCAGGCGGCGAAGTTCATGGCATACCAGGCGCACGAGCGGATGAACGGCTCCGGGTATCCGCGACGGCGGCACGGCAAACAACTGCACATGTATGCCAGGATCGTGGCACTCTCGGACGCTTACTCGGCGATGACGAGCGACCGGCCATATCGCCGTGCGATCGAGCCGTACATCGCGGCACGGACGGTGTTGACCGACGGCGCGGCCGGCAAGTTCGACGGCGCGATCGTCCGTGCGTTTCTCGATACCGTGTCGCTATTCCCGGTCGGCAGCCATGTGCTGCTCAGCGACGGGTCGGCCGCGCGGGTGCTCCGGGCCGCACCCGACCAGCACACGCGCCCGATCGTCGAGACGCTCGGGCCGGACGGCTCGGTTACGGGACAGATTCTCGATCTGTCGGATCGGCACGCGCCACGCGTCGTGAAGGCGACGATGTAGCGGCCGCGGGCGACCGTGCGCGGGCGTCGCGGGGACGGGGCGTAAGCCGTAAGCCGTAAGCCGTAAGCCGTAAGCCGTAAGCCGTAAGCCGTAAGCTGTAAGCCGTAAGCCGTAAGCTGTAAGCCGTAAGCTGTAAGCTGTAAGCTGTAAGCTGTAAGGGCTAGGCCGGGAGCCAGGCGTTATCGGCGATGGCCGTGAGTCGGCACGCGTCGGTCGGCCGTTGTCCGGTGTCGGTCGTCAGTTGTGCGTCGGCATGAGGCGGCCTCCTTTCGTGGGTTCGGTGTATCGGCGCTGCGTCGGGTCGGGCGGTGCAGTGTCGCGCCTCCATACCAATAACGCGCAAGGTGATCGGTGATTTCGAAAAAACGGCGCGCGCCCTGTTAACAGCGTCCAGAGGGCGTTTGGCGGGGGTGGCGCGCGTGGCCGTTGGGTGGACATCGACACGCGAACGCCGGCGCGCGACGGGCGGGATCGCGGCTTGGGGCGGTGGGGTTGATCGGCAGGCGGATGTCGCGACGGGCGCGGGGGCGCCTGCCAGAACGAACGGGCACCACGTGATGTTCAGCGTTTCAAGTGGTTTGATTCCAAGAACGCCTCGACGGTGTTGAAGGCGTTGAGAAAGAGTGGGCTACCGGAGAATGACAGCGGGCTCACCGGACCGATGGTCATGAACGAATACTGCCTGCTCTTGGTGTCGAAGGCCGAGTGTGGGTCACGGAAGAGTTGGTAAAGATCGAGCGCCGTTCCGGACGACCCGACGAGTTGGCGCAGCGACTGAAACTCCTGTCCGAGAGCGAGCCCGAACCCGAAGAAAAAGATGCGGAGTTGCTGGAGTATTTCAGGATGGATGCTCGAGAGCGACTGGCTGATGAAGAGCCAGCCGAGGCCGTACTTCCGCGTGGTCCGCGCGGCGTCGATGAGGACAGAGCGGACACCGCGTGCAGC
>JBHHVO010000355.1:0-3363 GCA_046754365.1 Phycisphaerae bacterium
GGCGCGCAACGACGGTCCACGGAACCGGCCCTACGCCGCGCCGCTCGCGTCATGCTGGATGTCAAACGCCGCCAGTGGCGTCACCCGAACGCGATCAGTACCCTATCACGCCATGGCATCGGATCGGCCGACACGCCAACGCCGCATCGAACGCATCGCCGCCGCACTCACGGTGGTGATCGTCCCCGCCGTGCTCACCGTCGCCGGCTGGACGACGCAGGAGTTCCCCGCGCGGGCCGATCGATACCTCTTCGCACAAAACGGCGAAACCATCCTCGACGGCGGCACGGTCTATCGCGACTGCTGGAACAACAAACCACCCGGCATGACCTGGCTCAACGCCGCCGTGCTCCTCGTCGGCGCGCGATCGACGTATGCCGTCACGCTCGCCGCGATCCTCGCGGGACTCGCCGCCGTCGGCGTCACCGCCTGGGCGCTCGCGCAAGTCTTTGGCCGGGGCATTGCCGTCGTCGCCACGCTCATGTTCACCGTCCTGCTCGCCCAACGCTCGATCGAGGGCGTCACCAACGGCGCCGAGTTCTACACGATGGTCGCGGACGCATTCGCCGCCGTGCTCGCGATCGGGTCGATGGCGCGGCAGGGGCGCGCCGCGGTGCGATGGGCACTGCTCGCGGGCGCGTGCTGGGGCGTCGCGGGGCTCATGAAGCAAACCGGTGCGGCCGGCCCCATGGCCGCCGGCCTCGCCGCCCTCCTTGCGCTCCTGGTGGGGCCCGTCCGGTTTCGGTGGCTCGCACGGTGCGCCGTGATGGGCGCGGGCGCCGCTGTCGTCGTCGGCATCGCGGCCGCCGTGCTCTACTGGCAGGGTGCGCTCGCGGACGCATACCACGCGTCCGTCACATACAACCTCGACCTGCTCGGCGGCGGTTGGGCGGCGTGGTGGCCCCGGCCGTCGCACTTCATCTACCAGGCCAAACCGCTCGCGTGGGTGCTCCTGCCCGCGGCGCTCGGCGCGATCGTCACCTACGCACCGGACAGCCCGCCGCCCCAACCGCAAGCCCGGCCCGCCGATACCATGCCGCCGCGCCCACGCGCATCGCTTGGCCGGACCGGACCCGGCAGCGGCCGACTACCCCGTGTCGTCGTCGCGTTCCTGGTCATCTGGTTTATCGTCGCCCTCTACGGTGTCGGGCTCGGGTCGTCCCACATGCCACGTTATTGGCACGGCGTATTCATCCCGATGATCTGGCTCGTCGCGCAAGGCTTGCGCTTCATCGCGGGGGCGTGCCGCACGGACATCGGGCGTAATCGTTGGACGGTACGGGCGGGCGTGATCGTGCTCGCGGCGTCATACCTGCCGACGCCGTGCTACAACGTCTATGCCGACGCGATCCGGGCGTACCACTATGCCCACGACGATTCCGAGCGCAGACGCCTCGCCGACGTCGGACGCCGGATCGCCGACCTCACCCAACCCGACGACGAAATCTACGTATGGGCCTACCAGCCGGGCGTCTACCGATACGCCCACCGGCGCGCGGCCTGTAGATTCGCCGGCCTCGACAAGGTGGCCACGACACACCCGAACGCCGGCGCCATCGCGCGGGAGATCGCCGATACCCTACGCGACCGCCGGCCGAAACTCATCGCCGTCGCCGCACCGCGCCTCGCCGAGCTCCGCGACGACTACGTCCGGCGCATACGCATCGACGGCCTCAACGACTGGTTCGAAGAACACTACGAAGAAACCGACCGGATCCACGGCTTCGTCCTCTTCCTCCGCCAGACCGAGACCGACCCATCCATCCTCCGGGACGGGGGCTGACACGCGCCGGTCCACCAGCTTGACCCCGGTTCACCGTCTTGATGCGGTCCACGCGCACCGCGACCCGCGAATCATCCACGCCCGGCGGCCGCGCACCTGATACATCCCGCGAACAACCCGAAGGCTCGGCATCACGCGCCACGCAGCGCTGCCCCATCAAGCAGGGCCCCCCAAGCAGTAGCAGCCGCCCCCGGGCCGGACGTTGGCGTTCGAAAACGCCCCGCCCCACGCCGTCGCCCGCACCGGGGGCAACGCCAAAGACCCGTGATCCTCACCGCGCAAACCGTCGCCGGCCCGCACACGCTCGCGTCCGCCCCGGCGGCGCTTGACAGACGCGCAGCCGTATGGGAAGTCATACACCATGCTTGATCGGAAGGTCCAGGATAGCCTCGCCACGGAACTCGAGGCCCTGCTTGGCAAGCACTTCGCGGGCATAACCGTCGACGTCGCGCCGAGCGCACGGTGGAACCGACCGTGCGCAACGTTCCGGTGGTCCGGCTTCGCCGGGTTGCTCCCGGAAGAGCGGTTCCACCGCCTCGTCAACGTCATCCCAGAACCGTTCCGCGCGTCCCGCATGAAGGGGCTGGTATGGCTCGAGCTCGCCCCGGGCGAGACGGTCGACGCCTACCTCAAGCTACCGCGCAGTGACGAAGTCGCCGGGCGGGAGGCGTCGATCTACGCCGGGCTCGTCCAGGTCGACTTCTTCGACGCGCTCAACGCCGCGCTCGACCCGTCACCGCAGCAGCGATGCCCGGGTGACTTTTCCAGCACCGCCGACGTGCTCGCCCGCAAGGGATTCGCGAGCGACCGGATTCGCGACGCGAAGCTGAGCTTCATCCTCCACGGCGCATACTGCGATTGTCAGGTCCTGTTGACCGTCAGGCACGAACTCGCCACGGCATACCCATCACACACCGATTGACACCGCAGCGTGACGCTACCAACAACGCCACCCTGCCCGCATGTACACGGAACGCAAACAGTGGCCCAACCTCCAGCCCGATCTACCCGCCGGCCGGAAACCCACGCCCACCACGGTGAACCATCCATGATCGCGTTTCATACCCTCGCCACCGACGGCCGGGCCCGGTGCGGCCGGTTGACCACCCCGCACGGACAGGTCGATACCCCCGTCTTCATGCCCGTCGGCACCGCCGGCACGGTCAAGGGCGTCACGCCCGACCAGCTTCGCGCCACCGGCACCCCCATGATCCTCGCCAACACATACCACCTCCAGCTCAGGCCGACCGCCGACGCGGTCCGGCGGCTCGGCGGGCTCCACGCGTTCATGGCATGGGACGGGCCGATCCTCACCGACAGCGGCGGCTACCAGGTGTTCTCGCTCGCGTCGATCAGCCGCATCCACGACGACGGCGTGACGTTTCGGTCGCACATCGACGGCGCGAGCATGTTGCTTGGCCCCGAGCGCGCAACGACCATACAGAACGACCTCGGCGCCGACATCATCATGACCTTCGACGATTGTCCACCGCTCCCATGCGACGCCGACCGGCTCGCCGCCGCGGTGGAGCGAACCATCCGCTGGGCACACCGGTGCCGGGAGACCCAGCGGATGGTTC
>JBHHVO010000356.1:0-3361 GCA_046754365.1 Phycisphaerae bacterium
TGATACCCCGCGCTTGCGCTTGGGGCTCTGATCCTGCGCCCCGGAAGTATCACGTACGCTCCGCGGCCTGCGCATTCGTAGCGCGCCCGTGGCGACGGGTCCCCCGCGCCCGCGGTCGGGGTCGCGCGCGGGGCGCTCTCGAACCGGCTACACCAGCACCCGCTCCAACCGCGCCAGCGCCCAATCGAGTTCGTCCTTCGTGATACACAGCGGCGGCGCGAGGCGCATCGTTTGCTCGTGCGTGTCCTTGCAGAGCATGCCCTCGGCCAAGAGGCGCTCGCAGAAGTCGCGGGCCTTGCCGGCCGACGCGTGAAACTCAATACCGACCCACAACCCCCGGCCGCGGATGTCCTTCACCTTGTCGCTCTTGATGGCGCGGAGCTTGGAAAACAGATACGCGCCCATGTCCGCCGCGTGTTGCTGATAATGGTTCGTCTCGAGGATGTCGATGACCTTCCGCGCGACGGCGCACGACAGCGGATTACCGCCGAACGTGCTGCCGTGGTCGCCCGGTGTGAATACGCCCAGGATATCGCGCGACGACACGACGGCCGACACGGGCATGATGCCGCCGCCGAGCGCCTTGCCCAGGATGTACACGTCCGGCTGCACGCCGTCATGCTCGCAGCAGAACGTCTTGCCGGTCCGGCCGAGGCCGGATTGGATCTCATCCGCGATGAACAAGACGTTCCGCTCGGTGCAAACCTCTCGAACCCGCCGCAGGTAGCCGTCCGGCGGGACGATGATGCCCGCCTCGCCCTGGATCGGCTCGACGAGAAATCCCGCCGTGTTGTCATCGATCGCGCCGACGAGCGCGTCGATGTCGCCGTATGGGATCACGTCAAAACCCGGCGCAAACGGGCCAAAGCCGTCGCGACACTGGGGGTCCGTGCTGAAACTCACGATCGTCGTCGTCCGGCCGTGGAAGTTGTCGGCGCAGCAGATGATCTTGGCCTTGCCCTCGGGCACACGCTTTTTTGTATAACCCCACTTCCGCGCGGTCTTGATCGCGGTTTCCACGCCCTCGGCACCGGTGTTCATCGGCAACACCGCCTCCATACCGCACAGCCGCGCGAGCGCCGCGCACATCGGTCCGAGTTGATCGTTATGAAACGCCCGCGACGTTAGTGTAACCCGGTCGAGCTGCGCCTTGGCCGCAGCGACGAGCTCCGGATGGCAGTGCCCGAAGTTCACCGCCGAGTATGCCGCGAGCATGTCCATGTACCGCCGGCCGTCCGCGTCCTCAACCCAAACACCGTCGGCCCGCGCCACCACGACCGGCAGTGGATGGTAGTTATGGGCGGCGCACCGGTCCACGAGTTCCATATGTTCCGCGCCGGTCATCCGGCCCGGTTCGACCTGAGTATCCACATCCATCCCGTCATGCCTCCGGTAGGGCTATCCAGCCACAGTGAAGCCGCCCCGTCACCTATGTAGCGTCCGGCCCCCGTGCCGGACGTAGCCCCCGATCACGCGCACCTCGCCCAAACGGCGGCAAACATGCGGCCGCGCTGCGGCCCACCGACCGGTCCCGACCACAGGCAAACGGATCTGCGTCTGAACGAAGCCGTGTCGCGGCGCTAACCAGGCGCATCAGCGTTGTCGGGCGGGGAGCGGCTCGCGTAGTCCGTGACGCCCACCCACGGCGGTGTGGCGATCGCGCGGACCGGGAGAAACACCGTGTTGACGAGCCATCGCCCGGATACGACCAGCAACGATGCGAAGTCCTCGCGCGTCCACGCGAACACGTCATCACCCACGTCCGGCGTTTCCGTCGGGTCTTGAAGATACAGCGGACCGTGGACGACACCATCAGACCACGTCACGGTTGACCGGCGGTACGGCCGCTGCCGCACGATCGCGACCGACGTAGACGCGCGGGCGCCCTCGACGGACGGCGTCGTCACGGACGGCGCGTGCGCGAGCTCGTCCGTAAACGGATCGATCGCCAGCGGCGATTGACATGCGCCGCCCCACACGACCGCGCCGACGCAAACGCAAGCTGAAACGCATCGCGCCCACGGCGCATCGGGCCACCGCCGTCCGACCAACTCGCCCATAGCGCACACGCTCGGTTCAATCATACGGGACCTCCAGCGCATAACTCGGCGACTCCTTCGTGATGATGATGTCGTGCGGGTGCGACTCCGCCACGCCGGCCGACGTCACACGGCAGAACGCAGCGTCCGTCCGTAAAGCCTCGACCGTGGCCGCGCCGCAATAGCCCATGCCGGATCGCAGCCCCCCGACAAGCTGGTACACATAATCCGCGAGCGGCCCGCGATACGGCACGCGACCCTCAATGCCCTCGGGCACGAGCTTGCCCGTACCGGCCGCTGCCTTCTGCCCGTAGCGCTCCGCCGAGCCGCGCACCATCGCGCCGAGCGAGCCCATGCCGCGGTATTCCTTGAACCGCCGCCCCTGCCACGTCACGGTTTCGCCCGGGGCCTCGTCCAGTCCGGCGAAGAGCGAGCCGATCATAACCGTGCTCGCGCCGGCCGCGAGTGCCTTCGTGATATCGCCCGACGTCCGGACACCGCCGTCCGCGATCACCGGCACGCCCGCCGGTCGCGCCACGGCGCAGACGTCGAGGATCGCCGTAAGCTGCGGCACGCCGACGCCCGATACGACCCGCGTCGTGCAGATGCTCCCCGGGCCGATCCCCACCTTGAGCGCGCACGCCCCGGCGTCGATGAGATCGCGCGCCGCGTCCGCCGTCGCGATGTTGCCGGCGATCACGTCGATGTCGTACCGCCGGCGCACCTGCTTGATCGTTTCGATCACGTTGTCGCTGTGGCCGTGGGCGGTGTCGACGACGAGCACGTCGACGTCGGCCGCGAGCAGCCCGTCGATGCGGTCGAAGTCGTGCACGCCGACCGCGGCCCCGACGCGCAACCGACCGCGATCGTCCTTGCAACTGATCGGATAGTGCTTGCTCCGT
This sequence comes from Phycisphaerae bacterium, assembly GCA_046754365.1. GTDB lineage: Bacteria > Planctomycetota > Phycisphaerae > UBA1845 > UBA1845 > JBHHVO01. Next base: position 2,942 of record JBHHVO010000356.1, read on the forward strand.
TCGATGTCGCGCATCGAGATGAGCCCGGCCAGGTGGTGCTCGGCGTCCACGAGCAGCAGCTTTTCGACCTTGGCCCGCTTGAGGATGTCCTCCGCGTCGCTCAGGCTCGTGTCCGGCGGGCCGGTCACAAGGTTTCGCGACGTCATGACGTCGCGGACCTTGAGCCCGTCGCGTTCCAAAAACTTCATGTCCCGCCGCGTGATGATCCCCACGAGCCGGCCGCCGTCGTCGACGATCGGCACGCCGGAGATGTTGTGCAGCGACATGACCCGCGTCGCCTCGTCGATCGGCGCGTCGGGGCCGAGCGTCACCGGGTCGAGGATGACGCCGCTCTCGGACCGCTTGACCTTGTGCACCTCGCGGGACTGCGCCTCGATCGAGAGGTTCTTGTGGATGATCCCGACGCCGCCCTCCTCCGCG
>JBHHVO010000357.1:0-3305 GCA_046754365.1 Phycisphaerae bacterium
CGTGTTGGAGCAGATCCGAAGTCGCCGGATGGAACGTCGGAACGGACGGCGAGCACGGCTCGGCGACAACGCGGCGCTCGATGCTGGGGCGCGTGCCGAAGCCGGCCGACCGGGTGCCGTGTCCCGCGCGGACACCGCCATGCCGAACGCGGCTCGCGCGACGCCGACACCGAGCGCGGTTGGTGGGGGCGGGGGTCGCGCCGCCGCCGCCCCGGGTCGGTCCGGGCTGCGCGCGCTCGAGCGTCTCGAGGCCGAGATCGACTTCGGCAACACGCTTGAGCTCGATGATGAGCAGCGGGAAGCGCTGGCGCGTGCGCTGCGGTCCGCGAGACAGCAAGCCGTCGCGAACCCGGACGCGCGGCGTAACGCCGTCGATGACGTGTTGGCGGAAATGCGTACGATCCTGCGCGACGATCAGCTTAAGGCGTTCGGTACGCTGCGTGACCAGATCGTCTCCGGGGATACGGCCGAGCGGCCCGGTGGCGACCTGCGCGTGGTCCTGCGGGCCGCGCGGAGTGTTCACCTGCGCAAACAGCAGCGGCGTCGCCTGAGCGAGATCCACAAGGCCGCGGCGAAGGCGTTCAAGGATGCCCGACGCGACCCGGAGCGGCGGGCGAAGCTGGCCGCCGACGTCAAGGATGAGATCATCGGCATGCTCGACGCGGACCAGGTGAAACGGTTTGAGCGCCAGCTCAAGCGGCTGGAACGCCGTGCCAGACACAACCGCAACCCCCGGAGGGGCCGACCCGACTGACGCCGGCGTCGGGGGCCACGATAGCTGCGGGATCGCCGGCGTGCGATGGTCCGGCGGATGGACCCGGACGGCGGCGAACCCAGTCGACACCGGCCGTCTCCGCGCCGAAGGGCCGAGCGCAGGATCAACACCGCGAGGGATCGCCGGGGTTGGCGTGGCGAGACAGTGCGACCGCGGCGCCCGGCCGCCGGCCGACGCCGGTCCGGCGCCGATGGTTGGCGCGACGCGCACGCGCTGCGCGAGCACGGACGGGATGGGCGTTACCGTCGGTCCCGCCGGCGCGATCCGCGATCGGTGCGTCGTGTCCCGCTGGTGTCGGGCGGTGGCCTGGTTACGACCATGTCGGGCGCGTCTTTGAGCTCTTGGATCCGGTCGCGGAGGCGCGCGGCGCGTTCGAACTCGAGCGCCTCGGCGGCTTCGAGCATCTCCTGCTCGAGCATGCGGACGAGTTCGGCGCGGTCGAGTTCGTCTTCCGACGCGCGCACGGCCTCGGCCGCGGCTTTGTGCGCACCGACCGCGGATTCCAGGCTGGATCGGATCGCCTTCTCGACGGTGGCCGGCGTGACGCCGTGTTTCTTGTTGTAATCAAGCTGGAGCTTCCGACGGCGGTTCGTCTCGTCGATCGCCCGCTGCATGCTCGGCGTGACCTTGTCGGCGTAGAGCTTGACCTCCGCGTTGACGTTGCGGGCGGTCCGGCCGATCATCTGGATGAGCGATGTCTCGCTCCGCAGGAAGCCCTCCTTGTCCGCGTCGAGGATCGCCACGAGCGACACCTCCGGGAGGTCGAGGCCCTCACGGAGCAGGTTGACGCCGACGAGCACGTCAAACTTGCCCTCGCGGAGTTCCTTGAGGATCGCGACGCGTTCGAGCGTGTCGATGTCGCTGTGGAGGTAGCGTCCCTTGAGGCCCTCCTGGCGGATGTACCTTGACAGGTCCTCGGCCAGGCGTTTGGTCAAGGTCGTCACGAGCACGCGCTCGCCTGCGGCGGCGCGTTCGGATATCCGGCGCAGGAGATCGGGCACCTGGCCCCGGGCCGGCAAGACCTCGATGGGCGGATCCACGAGGCCGGTCGGACGAATGACCTGCTCTACGACCTGCCCGCCGCAGCGCTTGAGCTCGTACGGCCCGGGCGTGGCGGAGACGAACAGCACCTGATCCCACATGCCTTCGAACTCCTCGAAACGCAGCGGTCTGTTGTCGAGGCAGCTCGGCAGGCGAAACCCGTGGTCGACGAGGGTCTGCTTGCGGGCGCGATCGCCGTTGTACATCGCCCCGATCTGCGGCACGGTCGCGTGCGCCTCGTCGATGATGAGCAGGAACTCCTTGGGGAAGTAGTCGATGAGGGTGTAGGGCTTCGCGCCGGGCTCGGTGCCGTTGAGATGTCGCGCGTAGTTCTCGATGCCGGAGCAGTATCCGACTTCGCGGAGCATCTCGACGTCGTACTTCGTGCGCGCCAACAGTCGCTGGGCCTCGAGGAGCTTGCCGAGCCGGCGAAACTCCATGACGCGCTGATCGAGCTCCTCGAGAATACCCCGCGTGGCGGCTTCGATACGTTCCTTCGGCATGACGTAATGCACGGCGGGATAGATGAACATCCGCTCGACGGCCCCTAGCGATTTGCCGGTGAGCGGGTTGATCATGTCGAGCCGATCGACCTCGTCGCCGAAGAGCTCGACCCGGTATGCGATTTCCTCGTACGCCGGGTGCACCTCGATCACGTCGCCGCGCACGCGGAACGTGCCGCGGGAGAAGTCGAAATCGTTGCGGGTGTATTGCAGATCGACAAGTTGTTTGAGCAGCTCGTCACGGTCCGCCCGCCCGCCGACGTCGAGCACGATCACGCTGGCCTTGTAGTCCTCCGGCGACCCGAGCCCGAAGATGCACGAGACGCTCGCGACGATGACGACGTCGCGGCGCGAGACGAGTGAACTCGTGGTACTCAGCCGGAGCCGGTCCAGGTCGTCGTTGCGCGACGCATCCTTTTCGATGTAGATGTCGCGTTGCGGGATGTAGGCCTCGGGCTGGTAATAGTCGTAGTAGCTGACGAAATACTCGACCGCGTTGCGGGGAAACAACTCACGAAACTCCTCGTAGAGCTGCGCCGCCAGCGTCTTGTTGTGCGAGATGACCAGCGTCGGCTTGCCGAGCGGCGCCATGACGTTCGCCATCGTGAACGTCTTGCCCGACCCCGTGACACCGAGCAGACACTGGTGCTTCTCGCCGCTACGGAACGCGCGGGTAAGCTGCTCGATCGCCGCCGGCTGATCGCCGCACGGCGAGAACGGACTCACGAGTTCGAATTCCGCCAACCCACGCCTCCACACCACGCGGTCCCACGACCGCACGCGATCGCGATCGCCGGCCCGCGCCCTTCCCGAGCACCGAGGCCACATCCCGGGGCGAACGGCAACCGTGGTGGTTTCGCCCGGTCGGTACGCGCGTACCGGCGCGATCGGTCCGGCGCCCTACGGCCAACCGGCCGACCTCGTACGCCCGGCACGAAGCGTCGCGGGCCACATGAGGGTATGCCCACGGCGTCCGCTCGTTCGGC
>JBHHVO010000358.1:0-3300 GCA_046754365.1 Phycisphaerae bacterium
GCCATGTCCGCGAATGCGTCGCCGATGCGGTCGGGCCTGCCGGCGAGCATGTGCGCCCACCGCGCTTCGCGCTCATCCGCGCGGGCGTGCCAGTCGCGGACGCGGCGGCGGTGTCGATTGGCCCACCGCGTCATCGTGGTGTCGAGCTTCCGCGCGTGGGCGTCCCGCGCGGCCGCCGCATAATCTAGCAAGCCCTGGATCATCCCCGGGCGACACGCCTCGCGCGCCGCGTTGTCGTCAAGCCGGCGCCGGATCGCGGCGTCGCGCCGGGCCTGTTTGACCTTGAACCGAGGGTCACTACACCCCACCACACCCATCGTGAGCGACATACCCGCGAGCACGAGCACGCGACCCGGCGGCCGATCGTTCATCGCAAGCTCCGCATCGTCATGAATCGCTCCCACCACCCCGACGGCATCGGCACCACGAACCACCATGACCCTCGGACGCGGCCACGCCCGGATCGACGCCCGCGGTCCCGCGCACCACCGCGTTACCCGGCTCCGGTGCCTCCCTACGTTACCGGACTGCCCGGGTCCACGTCCCCGTCGGTCGTGAGCAGGACGATCCGCGACTCGTCGGCGTTGCTCGCAGCCAGCAGCATCCCCTGGCTCTCTCGGCCCCGCATCATACGTGGCGCGAGGTTCGCGACGACGACGATGTTGCGACCGAGCAACTGCTCCGGCGTGTAGTGCCCGACCAGCCCGGCACAGATCTGCCGCCGCTCATCACCGAGATCGACCGTAAGCAGCAGCAGCTTGTCCGCATTCGGATGATCGGCCGCCTCCACGACGCGGCCGACGCGCAGTTTCACTTTGGCGAAATCTCCGAACGCAATCGTATCGGACGCCCCCCCTGCGGCATCCGGTTGTCCGGGTGTCGCATTCGGCGTCGGCGACGCGGCTTCTTCAACCATGCGTAACTCCTAACGTGCTGCGTACCTACCCTCATCGTACCGCCACACACCACCGTGTACGATGGTTCACGCGAGGCCGTCACCGGCACGCCGGCCATCGGCGTTCCGCCCACGACCGTGGGTCGGCCTCGCCGGTCGACATACGACCCGGCGCATCGCTCCATGTGCACCGCGCGAACGCTCGACCTGCCCGCGACACACGTCGCCGACGCCACCGGGCGAATTCTACGGGGGCCGGCTCCGCTACGAAAGCTCGGCGATCCGCGCGGCGTTCGCGCGATCACGGCCCAACAGCGGCTCCGTCCCGCTCCATCCAACGACGAGCCGCGCACCCGGACTCCCGGCGCATCGACTTTTCTTCCCCGCCACCGGTGATACAATCCGCCCGCCCGCGGCACCGCAAGCCGCACACGGAGGCACCGGCGGCACTCGGCAACATGATCGCCCGCCGAAGCGGTCGGCCCTCTCGGAAACCAGCGCGATGGACCCGTACCCGCTAATCTTTCAACCGATTCTCAAGCCCAAGATCTGGGGCGGGCGCCGCTTGGCCACACGCGTCGGCAAACACCTGCCGCCCGGCGAAACCATCGGCGAATCCTGGGAGGTCGCCGACCTCGAGGACGACCAGTCGGTCGTCGCCACCGGTCCCGCGCGCGGCAAGACGCTCGGGGCGCTCGTTCGCGAATGGGGGGTTGACCTCACCGGCCGGGCGCCGCTCTTCGACGGGCGGTTCCCGTTGTTGATCAAGTTCCTCGATGCGTGTGACACGTTGAGCCTGCAGGTGCATCCGGACGAGGCCACGGCCAAACGCCTCGGCGGGCGCGTGCGTGTCAAGAACGAGGCGTGGTATGTCGTCGATGCGGATCACGGCGGCTTCATCTACCGCGGCCTGCGCGATGGCGTCGATGCAGACGCGCTCCAGCGTGCCATCCGCGATCGCCGCGTCGCATCCGTGTTGAACCGGATCGACGTTCGCAAGGGACATTGTTACTACCTCCCGAGCGGGACGCTACACGCACTCGGCGCCGGCGTCGTCGTCGCCGAGGTCCAGACGCCATCCGACATCACCTATCGCGTCTACGACTGGGACCGCATCGACGCGACCACCGGCGCGCCGCGCGAGCTCCATGTGCGCGACGCACTCGCATGCACCTCGTTCGCACCCGTGCCGACCGCGCATGAACGCCCGTCACACGTCGCAAGCGTCTGGGCCGCCGTTACGCAGCTCGTGAAGTGCGACTCGTTTGTCATCGAACGCGTACGGCTCGTGCCCGGCGTCGAGCAACCGCTGCACTACGGCGAGATGGTCATCTGGATCGTCTTGGACGGCTCCGGACGCATCGATTGCGACGCCGCGCCAGGCAGCATACCATTCCGCAAGGGCGATACCGTGCTCATCCCAGCCGCGCTCCCCGGCGGACGCGTCGCAACGGATGACCCTTGCATGTGGCTCGAGGTCACGGTCCCGATCGCGAGTTCGCTCGGCGCGTATGATCGCCCCGGCCGGCGGGCGCTCATGGACGTCGGTGGGTCCGGCCCGGTGAAGGTCTCGCTCAACGTTCCGAACGACGACACCAAGCGGGATGCCTCGTGACCATGCACGAGACGATACGGATCGTGTGGAGGGAGAAGCCGAACGTGGATGGTACACGTCGCGTACGCGTTGTGGAGGCGTGGCAACACGTGCGACAGGTCTTGTATATCGTGCCCGCGCTGTACGTCGGTTTCGGCCTGTTTTTCGCCGGCCGATCGATCTTCGCGGACCCGCCCGGCGGTGACGTGGTCCTCCACGCGCTTATCGGGCTCCTCATCGTCAGCGGCGCGCTCGGCGGCGCGATCGTGCTGTCCGCGGCGCTCCGGCTCGCCGTGCGGCTCTCGGCCATGCACGACACGGTCGAGGCCATCCGCGCCCAGGTCGCGCGGCTCGAGGCGTCCACCGACCGCGACCGGGATGACAGCGACGCCGTCCACACGCTCAACCTCGCCCGGCTCGGCACCGGCGACCCGAGCGTCCTCTGCGCCGGCACCGTACCCGAGACGGTGTTCCCACGCCTGGCCGCCGGACCGCCGGACACCGCCTCCGACGTCCCCCTCGCCGACACCGCCTCCGACGTTTCCGTCGCCGACACCGCCTCCGACGTCCGTGTCGCCGACTCCGCCCTCGCACACCTGAGCGACGACAACGACACACCCGGCACCGCGCACGGAACCACCACCAACGACACGCGTGGAAGCAACGAAACCCGCCGCAGCGCCGAGCCCCGCCGAAGCGCCGAGCAGCGCCGCAGCGCCGAGCCCCGACCGAACGACGCCCACCCCGCCCTTCGAACGCCGCGCGGGAACGCGCGCGCTACCGACACCGGCGCCGCATCCGGCCACGACGC
>JBHHVO010000359.1:0-3247 GCA_046754365.1 Phycisphaerae bacterium
ATGAACCGCTCTTGTCCCTTGGCGAGAGATAGCTGCCGTATCACGTTCATGGTTTCCGTACCTCTTTCGTGCCGGCCGGATCTTGGCTTTTCTCACCGTCGGGTCCGTTGAACAACATCCTCAGGATGGCGTGACAACAGAACCGCATGTAGGCCTGCTGGCTCACGAGATTCCGCCGCCACCCATAGGGGCTGTCGTCTGCGTCCCGCTGAACGGCGAATGCCCGGACCCGGTGCACCACGTCTTCGTGGGACGCGTCAAAGACGCGCTGGGCCATGGCGAGCATGCCGCCGACGACTGGCTTGTCCGTGGCCACGAGCCGCGCCTGGCGGGCGAGGGCCACCGGATCCACACGCCCGTGTCCTGCGCCGGGTCTTCGCCCGAAGAGCTGAGCGGACATCCCGATGATGGGCGGATCGTATGGTTCATATTCCGTAATCGCGAACACAAGTACGGCGTCGGCGCCGATTCTGGCCGCCAGGTCCAGTGCCTGCTCGGCGGACCGTACGCCGCCGGTTCGGTCGTTGGCCAGCGCGGCCACGACTCGGTTGACCGGGATGACGTTGACATCCGCTGCGTAGCTCAGCTCGCTGGCCATGATGTCCGCGACGCGGATGCGGTCGAAGTCGGCGGCGCCGCTCAGGTTCACGGCCGGGGCGACGGCAATCGTCAAGGGCCCCACGACCGGATTGTCGACGCCGATGGGATCGATCCGCCGCGGCGCGCGGCACGTTGCCGACAGGCTTGCGCCGAGGCAGAGGCCTGTCGTCACCCATTGTAGCCCGCGTGCAGAGCCGGTTCCGGTCATCCTTGACCCATCGCTTACGTCGCCCGCGGATCAGGCGTTTTGCCGCTTCGCGCCCGATGATGCTGGTAGGCGCGTCGCGAGGCCCGCGGGCACTGGTTTCATCGTCCAAATCTTAAACGGCCTTTGGGTGCAATGCGGGGTTTTCCTGTACGTTGCGACCCCGCTGCACCGCGTATCCCGGGCACGCCGCCGGGAGCAAGGCCAGGCGCCACCCGGGCCGTCTCGGGTCCGTCAGGCTCGGCGGTGCGGCCGGCGTCCGCCGGTGCGGGGCGGTGCGTGCACGCGTCGCGCGCGACCGGGCCGGACCCACGGGAGCGCCGTCACCCATCCGTCGGCCCGACGCGACGTGCCGCGTCATGAAACGCTACCCGCGCGTTGCACCCCGTGCGGCGCGGTTGACACCGGGTTTTCCCCGGCAAGATGCCGGTGCGACGCCCACGGCTTGGGCTTTTTCACCACGTTGCTACGGTCCGCCGTCGTCCGTGATCGTCATGGATGCGGTCGGACGTGTCGCCGGCGCGGTGGCCCGTGACGGGCTTGCGGTCGCGACACCGGGCGCGCTCGCCCAGCGCCCGCTCACGGGCCTCAGCGACCAGATATTCTCATGCCCCGATCGGTCCGTGGTGAAGAAGATCTTACCGTCGGGTGCAAACGTCGGTGCGTGGTTGATGGTGTAGCCGTCGGTGAGCCGTACCTTGGCGCGCCCGTCGGCCTGCATGACCCAGACGTCGGATGTGCGTCCGACCAAGGACAACTCGCCACCGTTGAGTGCGTTCGGGGCGACGGTCGTAAACGCGACGCGCCGGCCGTCTCGGCTCCAGGTCGGGAGGATCATGGCGTAGTCGGCGCTCGATGCGAGCTCGGTCGGGAAGCGCGGTTCACCGTCGACGAGTGTGATGGTCCAGATGCTGAAGAGGTGACTTCCTCGCTCGCGGGCGCGTTGAAAGACGATTGTGTCGCCTACCGGTGACCACTCCGGAAAGAGCCCGTAGCCGATGAACTTCTGGTTGGTGCCGGATGCTGCATCGGTTACCCAGAGCTCCCATTGTCCGCCATTGGCCGGCAGCCTGCAGTACACAAGACGGGTGCCGTCTGGGGACCAGCTTGGATGGACGTCGTCGGAGAGACCTTGGGTTACCTGGACGGGCTGGCCGCCGCCGGTGGCCATGACCCAGATGTCCCAGTTGCCGGTGCGATCGCTGGCGAACGCGACCCGCGCGTCGTCCGGGCTGATCGCGGGGTGGATGTCTGACGCGGGATCGCTGGTGAGTTGTGTCACGGCGACGCCGTCGACCGACTTCATGTAGATGCTGGGCTTCGTGCTGTGTCTGGTGGAGGCGAAGAGGAGGCGGCGCCCGGCGCGATCGAGCGTCGGATCGAAGTCGGCCCCGACCTCGGTGAACGAGAGCTGCCTGGCGGCGACCGTCGAGCGGGTCGCGAACGGTGGTGCCGACGCCTTGGGAAGGTCGCCGAACATGGTGACCTGATGGGCGCGTGCGGCGGCGAGCATGGCCTGGGCTCGCGCTCTGGCCGCTGGCGGCGGCGTCGGTTGGCGCTTGGGGGGCGGTGGTTCGGGATGGCTGAGCCACCGCCCGATGGAGCGTACGTGGGCGCATCCGGCGACGACGGCGGTGAGGCAGAGCGCACCGGCGGACACGCGTAGCGTGTGCATCCCACGTGTGCAGCGCATCGTCATGGCACTCCGTGCGTTGTGTGTTGCCGCAACCCCAGTGTCCCGGCTCACATCTGCGGCGTGCGTGTTAGGACACGCGGTACCGTCGCCCGTTTCATCGGCTCAGGATCGCGCCGAGGCCAGTTCCGCCGGGTGTGGTTGGGGTATTGTCCGATAACCACGTTGTTGTATCGACGCGGGCGGTCTGCGGACTCCACCCGGGTGTGGCGCGGGTTCTGCGCCGGCGGCGGCGGATTTCGCCGGAGGACGCGGTGGCCGGTTGGGTGCGTGGGGCTGGTGTCGGTGCGGCGGCGCGATGTCGGGACACGCGGTGCGGGATGAGATCGGCGGGACCGCGTGACGCGGACGACATGGGGTTGCCCTGGGGGCGCACGAGTTGGAACAACGGGTGGGTTGGCGGGCACATGTGCGTCGTCGCATGCTACGTCCGGCACGGGGGCCGGACGCTACGTGGCGGGAGACGGGCGCTGCGTGGGGGGGGACGGGCGCTACGTGGGGGGGGGGACGGGCGCTACGTGGCGATGGACGGGGCGACGCGGGGGTGCGGGCGGTCCGGGCGGTGGCTACGTGGCGTGGCGGGCGTGTGTGTGACGCGGGTTCCGCGGGGTGCGTGGTGGTGGATGCGGCTGAGAGGACTCGAACCTCCACGGCCTTTCGGCCACTAGATCCTAAGTCTAGCGCGTCTGCCAATTCCGCCACAGCCGCCTTCTGTTGCTCGTTGGAAGGCTCCGGACATTATCACGATC